>JAHIPN010000312.1 GCA_018894595.1 bacterium | reverse complement strand
TATCTCCTTTAAGGTTAATTAATTTAGATAAAAGTTCAGATGGATTAGAAGGGATTTCTTTATTATTTTCTTTCCAGTTCAATTCTCCTTGAGAAAGAGTTAAAATTCCTTCTATGTGGGGAGAGGTAAAGAGACCAGTTAACTTTGCTTTTAAATCAGCCTGGGCTTTGAAAATATCCTGGTATAGAATTTCCTCCTTATTACTCCATATATTAATATTTAAATCCTGAAGTTGCAAGTTTTTCAAAGCAAATTCTCCGGAAGCATAAATTCTATATTGGTCAATCTGAAAATTCGTATCTTTTATTTTAACTAAATTATCTTCTAACTGAAGAAAGACATTTAAGTCATTTATCTTGGCCGGCAATTCATAAAACTCTATCAAGCCAGCGTTAAGAGCGATATTACCATTTAAAATCGGTTGGTTCATAGTCCCGGAAAGTTTTAATTCAGCATTGGTTAAGCCCCGAACCTGTTTCAGGTCTTTGGGGAAAAATATTTTAATAAAACTTAAATCAGTATTTTCCAAAGTAAGGACAAAATCTATGGGAACATCAGTTAAGCTTGATGTCATTTTTTCTTTGCCCATAGAAGAAAACTCATAAGGAATCTTGCCCATTCCTTTTATTTGATAACCTTCTTTATCCAGAACAAATTGTTTAACCTCTAAGATATCCTGATTATAGAGAGCTTCAAAAGTAAGATTATCAAAAATAAAATCCTGAAATTTCCCCTTTTCAACCTTCGCCGAGAAAGAGATATTAGGTAAGTCAATATCTCCCGTGACCTCTGCCTCAAAATTCATCAGGCCTTTAATTTCATCTTCTATGCCAAAAAGATTAGATAATTGGCTCAAATCTACATTATCCGCTGAAAGATGAATATCTAAATTTTTATTATCCTCATCAAGATTAATCCATCCCCCGGCTACAAGCTCCCCTTTTCTTTGACTCAGTTTTAACTGATTAATCCGAACCATGGAACCAATTTTTTCTAATTTTACTTCTATGGAGTTTAAGGGTACCTTCTCTAATTGGGCATCTTCAATCAAAGCTGATAGATATAGGTCAGGAGAAGTATAATTACCTTTTATCTCCAGAGAACCTGTGGCTTGTCCTCTAAATCTATTTATTAAATCTGACTGTACAAAATTTGATATTAAATATGAGATATCTTGATTTAGGAAATTAACTCTCAAATTTAGGGGTAAATCTTCTTCCAAATTTATTTCTCCCTGGACATAGAGCTGAGTCTTTCCGGAATTTAAAACCATACTTTCAATTCTTATCTTGTTATCTTCAAGAACAAAGACGAGATTCCCGGATTCTGCTTTAAGGTTAACTAAATTAATATCTTTCAGCCCTAAATCACCGTGAGCAGTTATTTTCGGCCAAATGCCATCAATGATAATTTCTCCTTGAGCCAAACCGGATAAGGGAAAAGTATAATTAAAAAGCTTTGCCAGATAATTTATATCTGCCTGCTCCATCTTTAAGACAAAGCTCGTTTCAATATCTTTTTCCTCAGTGAAATCAATATTTCCATTGCCTTTCAAATCCAAACCTTCATTTTTAAAAACAAGCTCTTCCAACTTTAACTTACTACTCTCGTAATCTATCTTCCCTTCCAAATAATCAAAAGGTAATTCAGATATCTGTCCTTCTTCTGCTTCGATTTTACCTTTAATCTTTAAATTATCGGGTAGACCGCTCAACACTCCAATAAAATTCGCCTGCCCCTTAATCTCTTTGTAATTTAAAATTTCTCCTAATCCTTCTAAATCAATTTCCTCAACTTTTAGTTTTAAATCCATAAAATTATCTTTAGCAATTGTTCCTTCTGCCTGTAATAAAAAATCTCCTAATTCATTATCTTCATCTTCGACTTTTATTTTGGCTGTAAGATTTGTTTCTTCCCCTTCAGCGATAATCCCTTTTAAGTCTACTTTTCCTGATAACAATCCATTTTTCAAATAATTAGAAACAAGGGGTTTAAGGAGATCACTTTGTATATCAAAGCGGGAAAGGTCGAATGAAAAAGTATATTCAGGCAGTTCCTTGCTTAAATTAACTCCTCCTGTCCCTTTAATCATCCCTCCCGCGACCTCTGCTTTTATTTCCTCTAAATAAATTCCACTTGAATCATAATTAAATCCAGTGGATAAATTTAAAAAATCATATCCTCCGATATTCCCTTCCTTTGTCGATAATTTACCATTAACTTGAAAGTTGTTTTCCAATCCACTTACTTCAATCTCTAAACTAGAGCTGCCTTCAAGGGGAAAATCAACGGATAGAGATAGATACTTCTTTGCCTCTTCTGCCAGATCACCTAATTCAAAATTATCTGATTTTACTTTTAAATTATAACGAAAATTATCAGCATAGTTTAAGTTACCCTGTAGAGAAAAGGGGGAGTTCTGATAGGTGGCAGTTATATTTTCAATGTTAATTTCTTGAGAATTAAAAATAGCCGAACCGTAAACTTGTTTTATCTCCAAGTTGTCCAAAAAACCAGAATATAAATCAACGTCTTTAACGGAAATATTTCCCTGCCAGTTAACTTTTCCCGAGATATTATCTAAATCATTAGCCAGGCGTAGATTTGAATCAAATAATCCTTTTTTTACTTTAAGAATTTCATCTTGAACAAAATAATATTGGAAGTGAGCAATTTCCGCATCTTTAAAAGTAAAATCGAGTACATAATCTACTTTTTCTGTAAAAAAATAGCCTTCCAGGAGAAGGGGGCTATCATCTTCTTCTCTTTTACCTGAACAACTAAGTTCTACTTTAGGTAATTCTGCTAAATAAAAATAGCCGTTTAATTGTTTTAGTGAAGTTAAAAGACCATTTTCTTTAGTTGTCTGATAATCTATATAATCCAGATTTCCTTCCTTAATGTTCACTCCCTTGATTGAAAATAAGTTAACGGTGCTAAGATTAAATCTTTCCATAAAATCAAAGGCTCCCTGGCTATCTCTGATTAAAGTCATCCGGGGTTTTACCAGGGTTATATCTTCAACACTCAGGGGTATCTCCCTCTTTAAGGCAGAGAGAAAATCCAGTTCATAACTGATAATTACTTCTTCAGCTTCAAAGATTTGGTCCTCGTCAAGCAATGATCTGTTTTTAAATACCTTGAAATCGGACAAAGTTATAGATTTAAGAGAGTAATTTTTAACTCTCCCAATATAGATCCCTCGATCGATGGCGTTCTCTATCGCAGAAATTATTTGATATCTTATCTCATCTTTAGCCTGGTTACTCCGAATAGCAAAATATCCTCCCGTAATTAGAACAACGAGAATCAGAGTAACTAGTATTGCTTTTGGAAAGGATTTTTTTGATTTTTTCTCAGACATGTAATAATTCTCCGAATAAATAGTCGTTAGTCGTTAGTGAATAGTGAATAGTATTTAGTAAATATAGCGTTTAGCGTGTAATGTAAGGATTTCTTTTTCTGTCATTGCGAGGAACGAAGTGACGAAGCAATCTCAAGTCGAGATTGCCACGCTCGCAATGACTATATACTAACGACTAATTTATCTTGTATTTAATGCTAACGACTATTCACTATTCACTAAATACTAAATTATTATATCATATATTTTATATAGGTTAAATTAATTTTTTAGATTTAAACAGATTTCTAATTCAAATTAATAATATTTTTAATTATTTACTCCCTTTTCTTCTCTCTTTATCTTCTTCCAAACTGCTAAAGCTTCTTCGGG
>JAHIPN010000311.1 GCA_018894595.1 bacterium | reverse complement strand
GTTAGCAGCAATGGATCAATACCGCACACTTTGGGATAAAGATATTGGAGGTGCTCCTCCTATTCTATTCAATTTCTTTAATAATTTTTACGGCATGGGTGGCCAGACCTCAGGTGAAACTATGGGTTATAAAATTCTTGCCCGGGTAGGAGCCGGGGTAAACCCTGAAAACTTGCATGCTGAACGGGTTGACGGTTATAATCCTTTGGCAGTGGCCGATGCTATTAAAAGAAAGAAGAAAATTCTTCTCCAAGGAAATGGTCCAGTTCTTCTGGATACCATCACTTATCGTATTTCAGGTCATTCACCATCAGATGCATCATCTTATAGGACTAAAGAAGAAATTTCTGCCTGGCAAGAGACTGACTGTATTAGAGGATATGAGGATTACCTTAAGAAAAACAGAATTATAACCTCTAATAAAGTGGAGGTCTTAAAACAAGAAGCGGTTATGAGAATTACTAAAGCCCTGAAGTTAGCAGCGTCTCTTGAAATCTCACCCAGAGTTTAAGCTGATTTTATCGAATCAGTAATGTTTTCCAACCAGTATAAAGATAAAATGGAAGATCGAACACCGGAAGTTCTCATTCTCCAAGAAGATAACCCCAGGGTTAAATCGCTTACCCATAAATACCGTTTTGCCTTAGACGAAAATGGTAAAACCCTTCCCAAAGTAAAAGTCTTTACCTATCGTGATGCACTATTTGAGGCCATGCTCTATCGTTTTTATGAAGATCCGACTATGGTAGCTTACGGAGAAGAAAATCGCGATTGGGGAGGGGCATTTGCCGTATATCGTGGTCTAACTGAGGCTATTCCTTATCATAGATTATTCAATACGCCTATTTCTGAAGGAGCCATTGTAGGTTCGGGGGTAGGATATGCCTTAAGTGGTGGTCGTGCGGTAGTAGAACTTATGTATAGTGATTTTATCGGACGGGCAGGGGATGAACTTTTCAATCAAGTGTCCAAATGGCAGTCAATGTCAGCAGGTCTTCTTACTATGCCACTTACCATTCGAGTATCAGTAGGGAATAAATATGGTGCCCAACATTCTCAAGACTGGACCAGCCTGCTTGCTCACATCCCGGGTCTTAAGGTAATGTTTCCAGCAACTCCCTATGATGCAAAGGGAATGTTAAATCTTGCCTTACACGGTACAGATCCAGTGGTATTTTTTGAAAGTCAAAAACTTTATGATATGGGGGAATTGTTTGTTGCTAACGGAGTGCCTGAAGGTTATTATGAAGTACCAGAAGGAGAACCAATAGTTAGGAAAGAAGGAAAAGATATTACTATTCTCACCATAGGTGCAGCTCTTTATCAGGGGATGGAGGCTGCTGAAGAACTTGAACAAAAATATCAAGTTTCTACAGAAGTGATTGATTTAAGATTTATTAATCCCTTAAATTATGATTTGATTATTAAATCTGCAGAAAAGACGGGGAGATTAATATTTGTCTCTGATGCATGTGAACGCGGTTCTTTTCTCCATACTATTGCTTCAAATATTTCTCAATTTGTTTTTGATTATCTTGATGGCCCAGTAGTAGTAGTCGGTTCCCGTAATTGGATTACTCCAGCAGCAGAAATGGAATCCAGTTTCTTCCCGCAGAAAGAATGGATTATCGATGCAATTCATGAACATCTTTATCCTTTAGACGGGCATCAAGTTACAACTGATCAGTCTACAACTGAGCAGATAAGGAGAAATAAATTTGGGGTATAAAATTGTTATTGAAGGTTAAAATTATTCAGGAACTAAATAGCAGTAATAAAAGCTCCAGACTTTTTGGATTAGATAAACTCTATAAATTAATAGAAATAGAAAAAGAACAGTTCAAAAAAACAGAAGAAGTGAATAATCATGTGCATACTATCTATTCTTTTAGTCCTTATTCACCATCAATGGCTGCTTATCTAGCCTGGAAGGCTGGTCTTCAGGCTGTGGGGATTATGGATCATGATTCTGTTTCCGGTTGTAAGGAAATGATAGAGGCTTGTAAGATAATTGGTATTGCCTCAACTGTAGGATTTGAATTACGGGTAAATTTTTCCGGAACTATAGTTGAAGGAAGAAAACTGAATAATCCGGATTCTAAAAATATAGGTTATATTGCTATTCATGGTATTCCTGAATCAAAGTTACCAGAAGCTAAGAAATTTTTAAATCCAATACAGGGTGCCCGGAATAAGAGAAATAAAAAAATACTGGCTAAACTAAATAATTTAATAAAAAGTTATAGAATGGAAGAGATTGATTTTAATAAAGAGGTTTATAAAATTTCCCAGGCAAAAGAAGGCGGGAGTATTACCGAACGTCATATTCTTTTTGCCTTTGCTAGAAAAATTATTCAAAAAACGGGGAAAGGGGAAAAACTTATTTCATTTTTAAAAGATAATCTTGATATAGTGCTTTCCGAAAAGAATAAAAAATTTCTCTTAGATGAAAATAATCAATTTTATTTATATGATCTTTTAGGAATATTAAAAAGCTCCTTTTTAGATAAAATTTTTATTCAACCTGATTATGAGGAGTGCATATCTGTATATGAGGCTGTAAAGTTCAGTAATTCTATAAATGCTATCCTTGCTTATGCTTATTTAGGAGATGTGACTGATTCACCCACAGGCGACAAGAGGGCTGAAAAGTTTGAGGATGATTTTTTAAATGAACTGATTCCTGAATTAAAAAAAATAGGTTTTAAGGCAATTACTTATATGCCACCACGCAATACTCTTAACCAGCTTTTACGTTTGCAAAGGCTCTGTAAAAAATATGAACTTATGGAAATAAGTGGTGTGGATATAAACAGCCCACGACAATCTTTTAATTACCCTATAATTCTAAGACCAGAGTTTGCTCATCTAATTGAAGCAACCTGGGCTCTTATCGCCCATGAAAAACTGGCGAATTATGATGAAAAATATGCTTTGTTTAATAATAGGAATCCGTTAAAAAGCAAATCACTTAAAGAGCGAATTGTAACATATAGCGAAATTGGTAGGAGAATAGATAGTCGACATCCTGAACTTGTTTACCAAAAAATAAATTTTTAAATAATTTTTTGATATTATTTTTCGGAGGAGAAAGATGAAAAATATCTATATAGAAACAATTGCCCCACTTTTACGCGGGCTAACCTTTGATGGTGAAAAAGGAAATATTAGTATATTTGAAGATGATTCAAAAAAAGTGGGTGTTGCTTTTAATAAAATTAGGTCAGAAGAGATATTACCTCTTTATTTAAAAGAAATAAAAAACCATGATTTATTCGTTAAAGAACAACTCAAAGAGAAAATAATTGCCGATACAATGAATAAATTTAAAGATTATATTAAGAAATATAAACAAAAACCAAAAATCGTAATTCTTGAAGATATTGGCATTTTTTACTTGGGAGAATCTTATGATGATGCGATAAGCGTAAAGAATAATTTTGAAGATATCTCAAAAAGTATAAAAATTAAATCCGAACCCCAAGACTGTATAGAGAAAAAAAATTCAAAGATAATAACCGATAATAAATGCAATCGAAGTTCGAAAGAGTACTATAATGAGGGAAAATTATATAGGAATAATATAGTAAAAAATAAAATAGCAGTAGTGACCGGAGGGGCTCAAGGTTTTGGTGAGAGCATAGTGAGAGAGTTGACAAAATCAGAATGCTTAGTATTTATTGCCGATATTAATGCTAAAGGGGCTAACCAGCTGGCAGAGGAACTAAATATTAAATATAAAAAGACCACAGCTTTAGCAATAAAAGTAGATGTAACCAATGAAGATTCGGTTAAAAAAATGATATATGAGATTATTAAAAAAGTTGGTGGTATGGATATTTTTATAAGTAATGCAGGGGTATTAAAAGCTGGCAGCGTAAAAGAGATGGAATTTAGTGAATTTTCCTTCGTTAATAAAGTTAATTACTTTGGTTATTTTCTGTGTGTAAAACATGCCTCCAAAGTTATGGCGCTTCAAAATTTAGCCAGCAAAAAATATTTTACCGATATTATTCAAATTAACTCGAAATCCGGGCTTAAAGGTTCCAATAAAAATAGCGCTTATACCGGAAGTAAGTTTGGAAGTTTAGGCCTTACTCAGAGTTTTGCTTTGGAACTTGTTGATGACAACATCAAAGTAAATGCCATTTGTCCGGGAAACTTTTTTGAAGGTCCCCTATGGGCTGACCCGGAAAATGGTCTTTTTGTTCAATACCTTAGGACCGGTAAAGTTCCGGGTGCAAAGACCCTTGAAGATGTGAAGAGATTCTATGAGTCGAAGGTTCCCATGAAGAGAGGCTGTACCGGTGAAGATGTAACAAAAGCCATTTATTATTTAATTGATCAAAAGTATGAAACTGGGCAGGCTATTCCGGTAACCGGTGGCCAGGTAATGCTGAAATAAATTATTTTTAGTATGGGAAGCGATGATAATGAAGACTAAAGCAGTAAGATTATATGGAAAAAATGATTTGAGACTGGAAGAGTTTAAACTTCATCCTATGAAGGATGACGAGATACTGGCTCATATTATTTCTGATAGTCTTTGTATGTCTTCTTATAAAGCGGCAGTTCAGGGAGCTAATCATAAAAGAGTGCCGGCTAATGTAGCAGATAATCCGGTTATAATCGGGCATGAATTTTGTGGTGAAATTATAGAGGTGGGTAAAAAGTGGCGATACAAATTCAAATCAGGCCAGAAGTTTGCTATTCAGCCTGCTCTAAATTATCAAGGGAGTCTTCACGCTCCCGGATATTCTTTTCCTTATATAGGGGGCGATGCTACTTATATTATCATCCCTAATGAAGTGATGGAGATGGATTGTTTATTAGAATATAAAGGAGAAGCATTTTACGGCGGGTCTTTAGCAGAGCCAATGTCTTGCATAATAGGAGCTTTTCACGCTGCCTACCATACAACTCAGGGTAAATATATTCATAATATGGGAATAGTAAAAAATGGGAATATGGTAATTTTAGCCGGAGCAGGTCCGATGGGTCTTGGGGTAATAGATTACGCCTTACATAGTGATGGAAGACCTAAATTATTAGTGGTTACTGATATTGATATGGTAAGATTGAATAGAGCTTCCTTAATTCACACTGTAGATGAGGCTAAAAAGGGAGGGGTTGAATTAAAATATATAAACACCAATGATTTAGAAAATCCGGAAGAATATCTTATTTCAATAACCCGAGGTAAAAAATACAATGATGTATTTGTTCTTGCACCGGTAAAAGAAGTTGTAGAACAGGGTGATAGAATTTTGGCAGAAGATGGCTGTTTGAATTTTTTTGCCGGTCCAAGTGACCCAAAATTTTCGGCAATGCTTAATTTTTATAATGTCCATTATGCCTCGACTCATATTGTAGGAACAAGTGGGGGAAATACTCAGGACATGATTGAAGCTCTTCAGATGATGGAGAAGGGTATTATCAACCCAGCTGCGATGATTACTCATATCGGTGGATTAAATAGTGTGGTCAGTACTACTTTAAATTTGCCCAAGATACCAGGTAGTAAAAAGCTGATCTATACTAATATTGAGATGGAGCTTACTGCAATTTCCGATTTTAAGAAAAAAGGAAAGACTGACCCTCTATTTACTCAATTGGCGAAGATAGTAGAAAAAAATAATGGTTTGTGGTCGATAGAAGCTGAAAAATACTTACTTAAAAATGCAAAATCAATATAAGAATTTTTCTTTATCGAACCCATAATTACCAAATCTCACCCAAAGAATTATCTTTCCAATTAACCCTTTAATAAAAGTTAAAAAAATTCTTCTAAAAGTTATTGACAAATAAATAGAGGCTTGCTAAAATACTTAGTAAGTATAGTTTACTAATTAAAATTAAGGAACTTCTATGTTAGTTCTAAAACCGGAAGATACACGAATAAAAAATGCCATTACATTGCTCCATCTTCTATTAAAAGAGGATGGCATCTCTCGGGTAGGGTTATCCCGGATGACTGGTTTAACCAAGACCACTGTTTCTGCTATCATTAAAGAGTTTAAAGATTCTGGCATTGTCGAAGAGTCAAATCAAGTTTCTACCGGTAATATCGGAAAGTCCCCTATTCCTCTCCATATTAAAGCAGACGCAATTTATACAATAGGTGTACATCTCAGCAGGCAAAGGGTGGAAACATTATTAATGGATGCACGAATGAATATTATTACTCACATGAGAGGAGAAGATTATAAAAAATTCGGTCCAGAAGGAGTTATTGACAGTTTGTTTTCTAATATTAATAAAATAATGGAATATGCAAAAAGAAAGGAAATTGATATTGGGGCAATCGGTATTGGTATACCAGGACCTTTGGATGCCCAGGCTGGAATAGTAAAACAACCACCAAAATTTGAAGGATGGAAAGACGTCCCTCTGGGAAGTATTGCGCAAAAGGAATACGGAATTCCTGTCTGGATAGAAAACGATGCCAATGTTTCCGCTTTAGCAGAAAAATGGCTGGGAAGTGGTAGAAATATACATAATTTTATCTATATTCTTTTAAATGAAGGCATAGGGGCTGGAGTCATTATTAATGATGAACTTTATCAAGGTACTTACGATTTTGTGGGAGAAATCGGACATTTTCTATGTTACGAGCAAGGACAATTTAAGTATCTGGAGGATATTGCCGGGGTAGACGTCTTACTACATTTAGCTAATTCTCAGGGATTGTCAGTAAAAAGTTTAGAAAAAATGGCTGAATTACTTCAACAAGATAATCAGATTGCTAATTCAATTGTGAAAAAGATAGCAACCTGGATAGGTTCTGCCATTGTGAATGCTATTCATATGATCGGACCCCAGACCGTATTTATTGGAGGGAAAATGGTTGTTTTGGGAGAACCTTTAATTCAACCTATTAGGGAAATTGTATCTCATTATTTATTTGGAGAACAAGCAGTGAATATTCAATTCTCCAGTATCTCATCAAAGGCGGTACAAAGTGGAGCAGGAATTTATGCGATGATCCAATGGTTAGAAAAAAAAGAGTACAGAAATTTAAAACGGCTTATCAGTTAGGAGAATTTATATTTTTAAGAAAATTTCTTTTATATTATATAGAGGCAAAGCAAGGAAAGACTAAGCGAGGTAATTTCACATTGAGTAGAGATTAAAAAAAATAAGGAGGTGAAAGCAAAGGAGAAAAAAATAGTAATTTACTATCTTGTTTTTCAAAAACGTTTTTGAAACTATATTGTAAGGAAGTAAATTTATTATTAATTAAGGAGAAAAAAAATGAAAAAGTTTATAATTGCTTTACTGTTAATTTGTTTAGTTTTATCTTTTGCATCTACGATATGTGCTGCTAAGTTGAGATTTGCCTTTATGCCTGGTATTGCTGATCCCTTCTACTTTACTATGGAGAAAGGTGCCCAAGCCAAAGCAGCAGAATTAGGAGTAGAATTAATTGTTGGAGAATATCCTAAAGCGTGGGGACCTGAATATCAAGTACCGATATTGAAAGCTTTGGTCGCAAGAGGGGATATTGAT
>JAHIPN010000310.1 GCA_018894595.1 bacterium | reverse complement strand
AAATTGTTTTAAAAGAAAAAGAAAACGACTTTAAATTAAATACTATATCTATAATTTCTTTGTTTGAAAAAACTATGGATAATAGCAAGGAAAAAATAATTCCACCAAATCCAAGAATCGTTGCAGCTTTTGAGTCTAAATTATCAGACGATTGGAAAGAATAAGCTAATCTTCCTTTTATTAAATCTAAAAATTCTTTGTCTAAATCTTTATTTTCCATCTTGTTACTCACTAGACAAAATTTAAAATATCCAAACTAAAAAGTAACTTTTAATTTATAAATTGTTAATTAGAAGAACCTTTTTAATTCTAGTCTCAATATTCGACATATCTGCTTATCGTTAATTACTATTATATCATATTTTAGCAAGCAAAGACCCGAAATGCCTTTGGGGATTTGGGAAGTTGTAAAACACTTATATGTTATTAGTATTTTTACTTATTAGAAAAAGATACAGAATTATCGAGTTGGTACAATGGTTCTTTGTTAAACTTCAATCCTTCCGGAACTAATCCACTCTTTTATTATTTCTCTTCTCTTTTCTTCCAGGACAACCCAAAAGTTACCGGACTATTGACTTGGTACGCCTTCCCTATTTAGGAAAATGGGAGGTGCCCCTGTTTATTGTTATAATTGAAAAAGTATTTTATATCTATAGAATAATTTGAAAGATTAGGATAGTCAAATAACTTTCCTTTTCCTGGTCGAAAAATAGCTGTCCCTATTACCCATTCCCATTCTATTACCCATTGATAGAAATGAGTTTTTTTTCTTCCTGCAAAATTAAGTCATTCAACAAACTAATTATCTTTTTTTGAGACATTTTTATAACCATACTTACATTTTACCCTTAAATCGCAAGAGCTGCATAACGGATGGAGAGGTTTGCAAACTATCGCAGTAAAATCAATAATTGCATACAGCATTTTCCCAGGATTTTTGGTTTTAAATATGCTCCGAGAAAATTCTATTATACGCTTTTTTCTTCGTATTTCCCCAGTAAATCCAAGACCATAATATCTGTTAATGAGTCGTGCTATATTGCTATCAACAACATATTCCTTCTTTTTATAACAAACTGTCAGGATTGCTCCAGCAGTATAATCACCAACGCCCGGAATTTGCAATATTTTGTCTCTATCGTTGGGTATTTTGCCAGAAAAATACTCTCTAATGTATTTGGCAGATTCAATGAAGTGTTTGCTTCTCCAATGGAGGCCGAGATGTTTCGTTACTTTCTTAATAGAAGATTCTTTTGCATCTGCCAGAGACTGTATTGTGGGATACTTTTTTATGAATTCTGAATATATCGGGGTAACCTGTTCAGCTCGTGTCCGGTGAAGCATAAATTCGGCGATCATTATACAGTAAGGATCGGAGAGGTTTCTCCAAGGAAATTGCCGACCATTATTTTTATAGAACCATATTATTTTTCTTCGTAGTGTGAATATATTTACAGGTTTAGGTAGAATTTTATCTGACTTTTCCTGCTTAATTAATTATCATCCTCTCCTTGTTTGATTATTTCCATGTATTTCATTGCTTCTTCCATCTCACTTTCCGAAACACCACTTCTAAGTATATATGCTGAAAATTTTCTCACGACATCGTTTATTAATTCATCACTCAAACTTACTACCAACTCATAATCTTCTATTAACGATTGTCGGTTTATCGTTATAGGAGAAATATATTCAATTTTTCCTCCATTAAATAAAGGGGATTTTGTTAAAATACGAAAACTTCCAGAAGTTAGCTCAGCGTTGTCATTGATTGCCTGTTTAAGTTTATCTTTTTTAGTCAAATTGATTTCCAAAGGGACAATTTTACATGCAAGAATTTGCTCGCATGTTGACTTATTAAAATTACATCTGGGGGTCATAATCAGAACCGTTTCTTTTGCCTCTTTTTTCCTGAATATGTCTCCTGTCCACACATCATAATCACTACACCTTCTATAATAATGTTCTACATAATTTAAAGGAATTTCATTTAGTCTTCCTTCTTTGTCTTTTCTCGCAGCAGTAAGATTATGAAAAAGAGATCTAATTGCAATTCTTTTAAATACTTCAATAATCCTTTCTTGATATTTATCTCCAGCTGTTTCTTTTACGGAAGTAATTATTTCTTCTATTTCATTATTTTTAAACTGTTCAGTAAATGCCTTATGCAGTTGCTCCAAGTAATTTTGTTCTAGAATTCCATCAGAACAAAATATTTCTAGAAAATTTGACTCGTGGAATAATTTTATTTTTTCGCATATTGTTTTGATTGCAGTTCCACTCTTTTCAATTTTAAAAACAGTTCCTTTCCCTTCAAGGTCAGTGAAATAATCAGTATAGGCACTGTGAATAAATAATGGTATTCTGTATTTATAAAAAATATTTACGATAGTACTTTTTATTTCAAAAGCATGTGTACTTTCTTCACCTTCATTTCGAGCAAGGTCAAAGATTATGACTCGTGTTTTTTCGATGATGTCCGGATTGCTAAGTACTTTTGCAAATTTTTCTGAATCTGAATATCCTTTCACGATAAGGTTCAAATCCATTTGAGAGATTACTGTTTCAAAATTTTTGATGATACCAGTGTTATCATCGAATATCAGAATAAATCTTTCTGTCATTTTTTTACCTTCTTTCTCATGAGAAATGCTGGTCCATCATTTCGATTTTCAGCCCATATCTCCCAGCCATGAGAGCCGAGGATATTTCTTGTAAATGTCAATCCTAATCCAGTCGCGTTCTTTTCTTGCTTCATTGTCACGCCATATTCAAAAATATCTTCCAGAGCATCATCAGAAATTTTAGGTCCGGTATTACTCAGACATAGAGTATTTTCTTTCTCTATGGAAAAGCATATTATTTTTTCTTCTTCACTTCTGCTTAACCAATACACAGCGTTATTTATGATATTTAAGAGGGCAATCCATAAGGCGTATTCATAATCTTTGATTTCGTAAGTATCAAATGTGCCATCCTGTTTAATTTTTATTTCTTTATCATGTATTTCCTTATTAAATAATACGCAAATTTTCTGGAAAGTATGTCCTGGATAAAATTTCTTTGGTTTGGATATTCCTATTGCAGGTTGAAGCGATTTCTTTAAATTATCAAGCGCAGATACGGCAACTGATAAGTTATTTATGTCTTCAATGAATTTTTCGCGTAATTTTTCATCTTTAATTTTCTCTTTTTTAAGGTTCAGGGAGTATTCTGTGCCACCCAGTTGTGTTAAAGGTTGCGCGAGTTCATGGTAAACCAATTCCAGCCCACTTCCCAGAGAAGCAAGTCTCTCAGAGAAAGTAAGCGTATATTCCAAGTTATCAAGAGTTGTCGTTATATCTTTGACAAATCTTTCGGCCTTTTTAATCATTTGCTTATCGCTTGTTTTGCTTGCAATATAATTCAGGTATTCTTTGGTATCTGGCCGTGCTAACCTACTTTTTGCAGTTCTTCCAAGGTTATGTTCTAAACGAAACCTTTGTCTTCTGCGACCAAGGTCTATTAAAATTGCCCGACATATCCTTTTCAAGTCTTTAAACGCTCTACTTTCAAAAAAACCTTCCCTGTTTGTTTTTTCATTTAAGTTATCATTATCAGGCGAAGAAAGAAATATATATCCTAATATCTGGTTTGGTCCAATAGTGCGTGTCGGATCCTGCACGCGCATCTGTCCCAATTCTAACCAATCCTTAACTTCTTCTCCGTATGGCTTAACTCCGAATCCATTTTTAGATATTCTCAAGCCAAGTAGAATATCCATAAGACTTCTTGTGGTAAAGCGACCCCTTTGTTTTAATATTTCCTGCATTTTGATTATTGCATCTACGTCTCTGTCATATATTCTTAAATCAAAGTAGAATTTGCCTACTTTTGAATCAGTGCTTTGTTCCTCTTCGTTTTTGTCAAGTTTTCTCTTTCTTCTTTTTTCTTCAGAAAAAACAAACTCTTTTGTCAGGTTGAATTCCTGATTCAGCAAGTTCTCGCCAAGCCTCTGACATAGGTAACAGCCTGATACGGAACCATCGCTCTTAACAATACCAAATACTCGATAATCAAAATTCTTTAGTATTGGTAATGGTTCAATTAGTTTTAAATTTGCTTTTCCGTTATCACTGTCTATGTATAAATTTATACCAAAACGTATCTCAAACTTATCCTCCTTTACTTTATGAAAAAAATTCTCCCCTATAATTTTATGTTTAAGTAAATCTTTTTGGCTATCTGCAATAATTGAAAGGGGTGTTGTTAATGTGCTGAAAGCCATCGTAAAACTGGTATACTCAAACGGAAGTTCTGCATCAGAAAAATCATCACTTATGATATTTATAACGGCATCATCAAGTTCTTCAATAACAATTATTGTCCCTTTATCTTTTTCTGCAACTTTTTGCGTAAGTAATCTTTTTATTAGAACTTCATTTCTTGCTGCCCCTCTTTTCTCAATTAAATTTTCCTCTTCAAATAACGCCATGTTCTTACTAATTTTCCCACCTGGAAACTGAATTTGTTTTAAAAGAACATCCTTCTTATGAAACATTCTTCTGTTAAGACAAATCCAGTTAAACTCCTTTACAGAATCAATCTTTGAAATAACTGTTAATCTATTACCTAATGCCATAGCTGCTAATCGACCAATACCTTTGCTACCTAAAAAATTCCGCTTATATATGAGACTTTTCTTATTGTTTTTCCATTTGGAACTCATAGAAGGTTGAAGCCATTCCCCGAACAATACTTTATCAGACATACCAAGTCCATTGTCAATTACAACTAGAAAAGAATTTTTTGGATTCTTGTCAAGATGAATATATACTTCGCAATATAATGAGTCAGCATCATAGGCATTTTTAACCAATTCACTCAAAGCTGTGGTTGGATGCCCAATAAGCTCTTCCCCCATTTGTATAATACTCATTGCTCCTGGCTCAAATCTGAAATATTCTATTTCAACCATTTCTTAATCCCCCGTTAACATCGTCTTGATTTCTTTTGCAATTGCCTCAGCCATAAGCGGTGGTACAGCGTTTCCCACCTGTATAAATTGCGCTGTTCTCGGACCTTCAAATTTATAACTATCCGGGAAAGATTGTAATCTGGCAACTTCCCTTACAGTGAGAGAGCGTAGCTGATCAATATCCGGATGAATGTAATAATGTCCATCCTTAGCAATATGAGATACAATAGTATGTGAAGCTGAAGCATTTCGATCGACAACTTTGAATCTATCAAGAAAATATTTTCTATTCTTATGAAACTGTAATTCTTCAGGCAAGTCAGTATATTTAATCCTTTCACCTTTTAAATATTTATTAATCGCATAGCTATATATTTCTAAATCAGCTTTTCTATGGGATCTGGCAACATGGTTAATTACTTTATCGTAATGTGTTCTAATTTTAGTTTTTCTTAAATAATCATTAATAATATTTATTTTATAATCCTGTGCATTTTCACTTCCTTCTCCAGCTTTTAAATCGGGTATATCATCCAAGACATCCTTAACCCTGTAACTATTTTCTATTCTCTCAAAAAATGGATATTTAAAATTATTTTCTTTTTTCCAGCCAATCAGGATAACCCTTTTCCGATTTTGTAATACCATGAAATCAGCGCTGTTCAAGATTCTGTAATTTATTTCATATCCGACATCATTCATATATCTTTTAATATCTTCAAACAGTTTACCTTTCCCTGCTGAAATCAATCCAGGAACATTTTCAAACATAAATATTTCAGGATTAAATTCTTTAAGAAACTCGATATAATATTTATAAAGATGATTTCTTTTATCATGTTCCATTTTGTATGGATCTCTCGCTCGTCCAACAATAGAATATGCCTGACAAGGGGGACCACCCAACAAAACGTCAACATTTTTTATATCTCTTGTTTTCATGCTAAGTTTAATTTTTTGAATAATATTTTTAATATTCTTATCTGTTATTTCTTCGCAAATTACATTATTATCAATAAGGTTCTCCAGTCTATACTTAATAATAATATCTTTGCGAGATATCTGTCCAAAAAGATATTTATAATATTCTTTTAAAAGACCTTTTTCCTTGAGTAAATAAAATATGATCCTCGTTCTCAGAGTTTCTACAGCATGTTTATCTTTTTCGATATGATTTACAATATTGAAACCAGCCCTGTAGAATCCCTCAGAAAGACCGCCTCCTCCAGCGAAAATGTCTATCGCAGTTAATTTATCTTTTCTCATTTTATCTCCTGTGTCAGAGAATTGTATTTTGTCACGCTTCAAAAGTATATATCTACCTTATCTAATTGCTACCAGCGAGCAAAAAAAATAAATCTTTTTTTAATTTCACTACACCTTAGTATTATTACGACAAAAAAATGGGATGTATCTATTTATTCGTATTTATTAATTCTTCCAGGCCAGAATAATATGGATAATGTGTCTTTAAAGCAATAGTATCCTTAGCATTAATAATTTTATTTCGCATATTCTCATCAAGTTTATCTAATACACATTTATAATGGTAATGCAAATTGTTTGAAAATTTATGATTAGTATGCTCTAATGTTTTAGCAGAACCTCTGTGGTATTTTGTATATGGGCATTTTCCTAAGATAATTTGTTCCTTACTATATCTATCACATTTATCTAGACATCTAACTTCGGATTTAGTTATTTTTACATTAAAATTAGAAAAATTATCTATAACAAAATCACAAAGTGGAATCCATCTTTTACATATTGGACATCTATCAGAAACCCTCGAGTTTATAGTATCAATAGTAGCTGTTGAGATGTTCGTTTGCAATGAAAATGTTCCAGATTGAATTTCTTTTTTTGTACCAACTTCAACCCCATATAGATTTTTATTATAGGTAATTATCAAAAAATCGGGAGGTATTATATATTTTTTTCCACTAAGTAACCTTTGGTTTAATAACATAGGTACTATATAACCGATATCATTTCTTAATAAAAAAATATATACTAATAGTTCATGCCATAATCCACCAGCAGTTTTCGGAAAAAAAGAATCAAAATATTTATCCAGTTTATTATTAGCGTCAGATTCTTCTTTTGTAAGACCAATTTTTCCATTAAAATTTATCAATTCATCATATTGATCTTCTTTGGCTACATTTTGATTTTTTGAAACCATTTCATGTAAGTATTTTTTTCTTAAATCTTTCGAAATAGTCATTTCTTCATAACATATCAATAAATTAACAAAATATAGAATTGCTTTTATAAAATTTTCTTTATCCTCAATCTTTTTTATTGCATAATAACCTCTTCCAAGAAAAATATATTCAATGAAATCGGCTAAAATCATTTGCCGACCTTTACAATTATACAATTGATCATAAAATTTTAATTTATCTAAAGTTGAATTAAGCAATTCTTCATTTCTCATATAGATATTAAAGCTAATTTTATTTGTAATATCAAAATTATCTTTATTTATAAAAATATTATGTAAAATTTCAAGATGATTTACAGTATTTTTTATTTTCTCAAAAATTTTTTCCATAATTTTCCTATATCTAAATATAAAAGCTTAAATCAATACAAATTATGAATCTATGATTTATTTTATTTAATAGAAGCATGGTATATATATTTTAAATGATATTATTCTATAAATTTCTCATTTTTTCATCAATTTCATCATATAGTTCTAATCCCGCCTCTTTAAATACATTTAATAAATTTTCATATGTATTGCTTCCACCTAAAAAATCCCAAAATTCTTTTCCCACTAAAACTTCATTTTTTAAATCAAAAAGACCTTGTAATGTCCATCTTTGATAAGGTTCGGGTTCATATGGATTGTAGGGAATAGCAAGAATTGTTTTTATCTTAACTGGCTGTGATATGCTTCCTCTGATCGCAATCCAATCTAGCAATTGTTTTTTTATTCCTGTGAATTCATTTATATTAGGCTTTGCAGATTTTAATTCAAAATAATACTCAGTATCATCATCCATTTTTGCATATATATCTACTCTTTTTTTAATTTTTCTTCCCAGATTTCCCTCTTTTGCAACAGCTAAAACCTCTTCTGTTTCTTTAGACTTACAAGGGGTTCTTCGAGTTGATTTCAGATCTCTCATAATACTATCGATACATATAACTGCTTTTTCGCTAATATAACCATCTAATCCTCTATATTGACCTTTTACCTCTTTTGCTTTATGTGATAATATTAGCTCTCCAATTTTTTCAAAAATAGAAGTTCCTAGCATAGTATTTATAGAATGAATAAAGGAAAATAAAGCCATTCTGTTTTTGCCAAGAAGGCGATAATGAAATGGCATAGATTGGGTTTCGGGATTATAGTTGCTTAATTTATTTCTTATTTTTTCAATTAGATAATCTTTAATAATTATTTGTTGTTTCTCTGCTATAGACATAAACTCAAACCCCTTCCTTTAAATGAAAAATAATTTCCGCATATGCAGATCTATCTTTTTCAACTCTATTTAATACCGGTCTTTTGTACTGGTTAACGATTTTCATTCCGGCTAATTCGGCAATTTTAGAATAAAGACCATATTTGTCATTGGCCACTAAGAAAATATCGTAATCACATTGCATATATTTTTTAGAATTGCTCAAAACTTCAGAGATGCCTTTAACATAGGACTCTCTTGCTTCTTGGCCTTGCCCATTATATAAACGGCCTATTTCAAGCTCATCTTTTCTATCGAACCCGAAAAGGTCATATGCATAAGCATGTTGTTCATGGTAATCTATTAAACCAACATAAGGAGGACTGGAAAAAATGCCTTTTACCTTTTTCTTTTCTGTCAATTCGCCAAAAGCTTTATTTTTCTTTTTTAATTCTAAAAAAATATCTATTGTTCTACTGTCGCCTGTAAGACATTTTTGGTAAGTATTTGTTCTTAATCTATCAAATTGATTTAGTCTATTTATTGTATCATTTCCATACCTATCCCACCAACTGAATATAGAAAATAGTGGTTTACATATTTTCCCATGTTTTTTACAGTAATATGTAGTTACTATTGGTTCTCTTAAAGAGGCTAAATCCGAATGTGTTGTTGCTCTACAGGAGCGAATAGTCCTGCTTAGAATAATGGCTAATACTTTTTTAGTTTGTGGATTTTTAACTTTTTTAATTTGCTCAAATACAAAATTAATTTCATCTCTTACTATTTGCAAGTACCATTTTTCAAGAAAAGTTGAACATTTATCTTGTTTAAGAGAAATTTGATATTTTTCGATTAGATTATAGTAAATTTTTAGGAATTCTTTTTCTTTTATTTTTGAATATTCTCTTTCATTTATTTCTTTTTGTATGATTTTTCTTCTGTATTCCGGTGAAGGGAAATATTTATTATTAAATAATTTTAATTCATACAATAATTCCTCTTCGAATTTTGTATTGTTCTTTCCTATTTGAAATTTTTTAAGTTCTTTTGTGATATTTTGCAAGTTTATAGCAACATCCTGAAGATCATGATTTTCGATTTTTATATTACTTATTAGTGAATTAAATGCGGAAACATCTATTCCAATGGCATGCATTCCCAATTCATTGCATTGCACCAAAGTTGTTCCACTTCCGCAAAACGGATCAAGGATGATATCTCCTTTTTTAAAGTAAGTTTCTTTTTTAAAATTATCTATATGAGAATCTAAGAAATATTCTACAAGCTGAGGAATAAATTTTCCCTTATATGGATGTAATCTATGAACATGTTTTGTTGTTTCTGATTCCTTATATTCTGAAAATGAAAGGGCCCAGTTTAAATCATTGCCTAAGCGTTTTTTCCATTTATCTTCTTTGGTATGATAGTGAGATTTATAATAATTTTCTAAATCAGTAATATCAATTAGTACTTCACCATTTTCGCCAAATTTTCTTATTCTTCCATATTGAACTAAATAAGAAATATTTGATGTGCTTACTTGTTTTTGTAAGTACCCTGCAGCCCATTTAGTCGCTTCTCTAATTGTTAATAGCTGGTTCATAAATTTATTTTACTCCTTATTTTTTTACATTATACAATTTATTGTTTATTGGTTCTAATAAAATTATAATCATGTCAGTGACAGTTGATTGCCACACTGCAAGAATTTAAACTTGCTTTATTAAATCGTCCCCGGGGAACAAAAATAATTCAACTTTTCTAATTTTACTACATCATAATAATACAACAAACAGCTTATAAAATCCTTCTTTTTTTAAAATATAATTCAAACTATCCGGTATGTAGTTTTTGGTATTTACCGATAAAGCGGTAGAAATCGGTTGCAGGTTGCTAGAAATAACAGAAAATAGCAAAAAGTAAGGTGCGATAAATCGCGGAATATCGCGAAAAATATCCTGATAAATCAGGAATATTAGGGATCAGGTTAGTATTGAGATAAAAAATAAGCAATAAACTTATTTATTTTGGATTTCAATTTTAATGACTTATAATATTTAATGTTTGTAAATATAATTTAGGTGGTAAATATGAAAAAAAAATTGAAGAATTGATTAAAGAGAAGGCTAATAATATTT
>JAHIPN010000309.1 GCA_018894595.1 bacterium | reverse complement strand
GCAGGATTCATGGTAAATATTGTTTTTTTCTTTTTGCCAGTAACTTCCGGGGCAAATTGCTATCTCATAGCCTCGAGATAATTCTTTAACCTGTTCGATATATTCCCTGGAATCTGCTTTGTTTATTGAACTCCGTATACTTTTATCCGGACAGCTCAGTTGTTGAAAAAAACACCCCGTAAATCCGGGGAATACTATGATATCAACCTGTTCTTTTATCGCTTTTTCCAGGTATTCTTTTATTTTACCAATCAGGTCCTTTGGCTTATCTATCCTTTTCCACTCATTTTTCTTCCATTCTACTGAAGCTGCCTTCATTCCCTCCCCTCCTTAATCAAGACATAATAGAGAGAATAAGCCAGATACCCACAGCCGGAAGCAAATCCGACTCCGGTCTTGGCTTCTCCCGAATCTTTATCAAAGCTCTCTGCCAGAAGACCGTAGTCCATACTTGCTTTTTTTAACCATTCCAGTGCCAAACTTGATAATAACGGATTTAAAATACTCCCGCATAATCCCAGCCCTGAAGGGGTATGAGGATGGTGATCGCAGGCCAGTTCATTTATCCTGGCATTTTTAAAGTAATAAGGGTAGTAAGAAGAATAATAATAATCTATCGTGTTTTTAAATATCGGGTCATCTTTATCTACGAATCTATAAAAACATAGAGTCCCTAAACTCCCGGGAGGGTCATTATATAATCTAAAATTTCCCTTCCCGTCAGTAGACCATAAAAATATTTTCTTTCCTTCTACTTCCTTAACTAAATATTTATGGATCCCTTTATGAATGTTTTCTATTTTTTGATTTATAAGCTGTACCTTTTTTACCTTCCCTTTTCTCAATAAAATATCTCTCCAATTCTGCAATCCTCGCCAGAGAATAACATTATCAATGGTGACGAGAGGGTATTCTGCAGGATCGTCAGAAGGGAGCAGGAAAGTTTTATAGAGTCCGGTTTGGGGATCATACTCTCTTTCTATCCGCTCAAATACTTCTTCCAGGGCTCTTATTAACCTTTCATCGAAAAGATGGTCTTCCAGGTTATCTAAAAGAATAAAATAACTGGCTGCTTCATCCAGCTCAAAACCGGGATATAAAACGGTACCATCAATATAATGGGCATGATCTCCCGGATTCTTACTGTGCATCAGGATCATTTCTCTTGCCAAATGTTGATATAATTTAGGGCAAACCAATTTTATTGCGGGAAGAGACCATAAAAAACAATCTCTTTCCCAAAATGCTCCGGAAACATAATAGCGGGGACTTCTTGAAGTTAATGCCAAATATTTATCACTCTCCATATCTTTGGCTATAGAGTAAAAATAATTAAAAAATAGATTTTCATTTAATCTGGTTTCTAATACGGGGTCTTTGGGATAGGGTATAGTTTTTTTCTTTAGCCAATCCAGAAATTCATTGTAGATTCCGCTATACCCTTTTCTTCTCAAGTGAATAAGAGTAGTAGAAGCACCATCCGGGTCATAATTCACCGCTATATAGAAACAATTTTTATTTTGGCAGGATATCTTTAAATTTAAGGTATGTTTTCCTTTAAAATCATCAACTTCAAAATCTTTATCTCCGCCAAAGGCTAAGGCCAGTGAAACTCCTGAAGAAAAAATATTGGCTACCGGATTGCCCAGCCATTTATCCCTTTTTATTATTTTTTTAGTATCTATCTGGTGAGAATCAAATCGTAATAAACATACATCTTTTAAGTCAAAAAATAAAGAAATATCAATTTCTACTGAACTTTCAAAGCTATAGATTAAGCCCTTTTCCTTAAGGTCGGTAAATATTCTTCCAGTTGCCCTTATCCCGCCTTTTAAAAAAAAGTCTAATCGGGGTAGATAATACTGTTCTTTAGAGATATCTATCCTTTCTATTTTAATTTCTTTTCCTTCTTGGTAAAAATGCGGCGTAAATAAATTTGGTTCTCCTTTTAATTCTACCAAAGCTTTGTTGGAAAGAGATACCACATTTATATTTTTAATAGCGCCATTCTGACAATCAATGATGGGTACACTGAGGTAATGATTCCCGCTATACAAAACTTGCTCATTTTTTACTATTTCTTCAGGCTTGGTAATAATTTTATTCATATCTTGTCCACTTAAATCTTTTTAATATTCTGGTTCCTCAATAGCTGAAGCAATCCCTCTAATTCTTCATAATATAAACATTCTACATTCCCCACTAATTATCCTTCTTTTTTATCTCAAAAACTAAAAAATCCGAATATTAATTCGGATTATCAATAAAACGAGCTATAAATATAGGAATAAGAAATATTTGGAAATATCAACAAGGAACGGCTGTATTTATAATATTGCCACTATAAATTCATATCTTGTCTGGGTAGGAAAGCGGATCAGTTATTATAGAAGGTGAATAAATTTTTTTATCCACTATCAAGATTATATCATTATGAAGTTGGAGTAATGAAGCAGGAATTTCGGTGTTAATATGCCTTGATATAGCTTTTAAAACTGCTTCTTTCTTCTCTAAACCCCATGCCATTAGAATAATTTTCTTTGATTTCATTATCGTTTTCATCCCCATGGTTATTGCCCTCTTTGGAACTTCATTTAAATTCCTAAAAAATCGGGAATTTACTGCAATTGTATCATCAGAAAGTTGTATAATATGAGTTTCCGCCTCTAAGTTAATATCTGGTTCATTAAATCCCACATGACCATTTATCCCAATTCCAAGAATTTGTAAATCAATTCCCCCGACTTTCTCGATTTCTTTTTCGTAATTTAGGCATTCCCTATCAGGATCTTTGGCATCACCTTTGGGTATATGAATATTTTTTTCTTCAATGTTTACATAGTTAAAGAAATTCTCATACATATAATAGTGATAACTTTGTGGATGATCAGGAGATAATCCCAAATATTCATCAAGATTAAATGTTACCACCTGCGATAAATCTAACTCGTCCTCTTTATGCATTTTAACTAATTTTCTATACATCCCTACGGGTGTACTTCCAGTAGCAAGACCTAATACTGTATTTGGCTTATTTATAATTTGTTCGGCAACCATTTCAGCTGCCAATTTACTCATCTTATTATATGAACTCATCGGTTTAATTTCCATAATCTTTGCTATATATTACCTTTCCTTTTTTAATTGTATAAATAACCTCAAAATTATCATCCAAAACGGCAATATCTGCCCTTTTACCAGGAGTCAAAGATCCTCTATCTTTATCCAGACCTAAAAGTTGAGCAGGATTTAGTGAAGCCATTCTAACTGATTCTTTTATACTTATACCTATTTTTTCTATCATATTTTTAACTGCCCTATTCATTGTTAAAGTACTCCCAGCCAAATTCCCGGATTCAAGACGGGCTTCACTATTTTTAACTATAACCTTCAAGCCCCCAAGATCATATGTCCCATCCTGCAAGCCAGCTGCTCTCATAGCATCTGTTATAAGAATTATTTTATCTACACCCTTCGCTGTAACAAGTAAGTTAACAATTGCCGGATGAACATGAACACAATCTGCAATTATTTCTGCAAATAGATTTTTTTGGGTTAGAATTGCTCCAACAGTCCCCGGTTCTCTGTGATGAATTCCTTTCATCTGATTAAATATATGAGAGGATGATTTCAATCCAAATTTGATAGCAGAAATTATAGTTTCATAATCTGCAAAACTGTGTCCTACAGATGGGATAATTCCCTTATTGTTTAGAAAAGATGTAAATTCAAAATCAGTATCCAGTTCGGGTGCATAGGTTACAATTTTTATTAATCCACTTGATTCTTTAATAAATTTCTCCATTACTTCTACAGATAGAGGTATTATTAAATCTTCCCTTTGAGCGCCTTTTTGTGTTGCATTAATAAAGGGGCCTTCCAGATGGACTCCAAGTATTTCAGCACCCTCTTCTGTAGACTGCTTACTATACTCGCCAATATTATTTAGGGCTTTGACGGTGTCTTTTATTGAAGAGGTAACCGTTGTGGCTAAAAAACCTGTACAGCCATTTTTTGTTTTAAATTTACTAATTTCTTTTAATGCCTCATATGTTGAATCCATAGTATCATATCCATTACCACCATGACTGTGGATATCTATGAACCCGGGAACAATGTATTCGCCTCTATAAACATTGTTATATGAAGCTAAGTCCCCCTTCCCCTCTTCTCCAATATATTCAATCACGCCATCATTAACTATTATTATACCGTTTTCTATTATTTTTAAAGGAGTTATAATTTTACTACCTAAAATAATCTTTTGTTCTTTCAATTTTAATTTTACCTCTAATTTGCTTTTTAAAATATTTTTCCAGGATTTAAAATTAAGTTGGGATCGAAAGCTTTTTTGATCTTTTTCATTATTTCAATTTGTGCCGGCTCTAATGCCATTGAAATATATTTATTGCGCTTACTTCCTATGCCATGTTCGCCGCTAATTGTCCCACCGAGTTCAATTGCTATTTTATATAACTCTAATAGCAAAGCATCTAATTTTTCATACCACTCATCCATTTTAAATTTTGGATTTTTTATAGGGGTGGGGTGCAAATTCCCATCGCCTGCATGGCCATAACATGGAATAAGTATATTATATTTCTTCGAAAGCTCTTTTATCTTTGTCAAAAATTTTGGTATTTCTGATATAGGCACAACAACATCTTCAAGACTTTGATGTGGACTCATAAGTTTCCAGGCCTCTGCAATATTTCGTCTTATTTTCCATACCCTTTCTGATGTCGTGGCATTATCTGCAACATAAACTTCGATTGCTCCATTTTCCGTACATAGATTACCTATTATTTCATATTGTCCTTCCAGTTCCTTTTTGCTGTTACCATCGAGTTCTATTAAAAGCATTGCACCTGCTTTTTCAAAAGGTATTTTCTCATTTAGGTATTCACAAGATGCTTTAAATGATAATTCATCCATAAATTCTATTGAGGTAGGTATAATCCTACCAAATGTCATTATTTTTGGTACAAGCTTGATTGCACTTTCAATATCTTTAAATAAAACAAGTAAACTTACATTTGCCTGAGGAAGGGGCATCAGTTTTATATATATCTTTGTAAATATTCCAAGAGTACCTTCAGAACCTACCATAAGATGTATTAAGTCATATCCTGTCACATCCTTCATCCTCTTACCGCCGAGATGTACGATTTCACCTGTCGGCATTACAACTTCAAGACCATATATATATCTTCCTGTTACACCATATTTAACTGCTCTTCCGCCTCCAGCATTTTCTGCAACATTTCCTCCTATATAACATGTCTCAACACTCATTGGATACCCTGCATAAAAAAGCCCATCATCCTTCACAAGGTTATTTATATCATTCGTAACAACACCTGGTTCCACAACAGCTATAAGATTTTTTTTATCTATTTCAAAGATTTTATTCATCTTTTCAAGAGATAACACAATGCCGCCATTTACAGGTATTGCTCCACCTGATAGGCCGCTTCCTGCCCCTCTCGGGGTTATAGGTATTTTATCTTTATTCGCAAGTTTCATAATTTTTGATATTTCTTCTGCGGTAGATGGTTTTACTACGACTTCGGGTTTATGAAAATAGGATTTTTCCGCAACCTCATCATGAGAATACTGTTCCATAGCTTCAATATCATCGTAAATTACATTTTTGCTACCTAATATTTCAATAAGTTCATTAATAACTTCAGAAGTAACCTTATTGTATATCATCTTTTGGCCTCTCTTGCCTTATATTCTTTAATTCTTTCAATCAAGAGGGGAACTATCTCGTGTAAATCACCTACAATACTAAGATCTGCAAGTTTAAATATCTGGGCATCAGGGTCTTTATTGATGGCAATAATATTTTCTGATGTCT
>JAHIPN010000308.1 GCA_018894595.1 bacterium | reverse complement strand
CTGCCCCAAGTCTTAGGGTGAAGGGTGAATCGTATTGGTAATTAAAATCTGCTTTTAGTTCTGCTCCGATACTTGATTTAAAATTCTGCCAGATAGAATTAATTTCATCTTCTTCATTGGTTGTATTTGTATTTATACTGGTGCTTTCCCAGGCATTTCCAATATCCATAAAGAAGACACCGGAAAGTCTTTCTAAAAAGATGGAGAGGAAGCCAAGCTTAAGGTTGTGCTCGATATTAGCCAGAGGAAAGCGATATTCCAAACTGGCTAAGAGAAGATTATTTCCTTCGAGGGCGGCTGGTTTGTAACCCCGCAGAGAGAAGGTATTCACATCGATATTACTAAGATTATCCGCAGAATAACTACCTCCTAATTTAAATTTTTCTCCATCTAAACCTGATTCTACTAATATACTTGAAGAGCTAGCGCCGGCGACTAAGCGAAGTGCCAATACCTGATGAAGGGAAGGCAGGGGAATAAATTTCCTGCCATCAAAGATTAATTTATCAAAAGTATAATCACCGCCCAGGGCTTTATCGGCATGTTCAAAAGATAGAGAGAAGGAATTGCCTTGTTCGGGACTGATAGAGAATCCATATTTTTCTGCATCAGAATAAGAGTAGCCTAATTTTAGACTGGTGATTTTTTGCGTGTCGGGGTCGGTATCTGAGAGAGATGATGCATTGGAAGTGGCAGAAGAGAATTTTTCATATTGATACCCGAGAGAAAAGATCTGCCTGTAAGGGCGCGAATTTGTGGGTGAGGTAGTATGTCCTTTAAATGGGAAATAGATATTTACACCGGTTTTTCCTTCTTCCCACCAGGAGGCTGGGGTTTGGGAATCTAAAGCAGTATTTCCAGATAGATGAAGATTAATAATAGGAAGGTGGCTATAATTATAATAATTGAAGTTGTAAGATAGGCTGTTATTGAGTATCCCATAAGTAACGCTTAAGGGTAGGGAATGAAATCCCAATACATCTTCTAACACACTTGAAAAGCCAATACTCAAATCAGTATCAGTAATCTGGGCAGCGGGGATCCAATAAGTGGGCGGCCAAAAGGAGGTTAAAGGATGGTAAGGGTGGATCGGGTAATTATTTTTAGAATTAGAAGGGGTATTTAGGTCTTTATTGAATTGTTGTGCTGCCATAATTGGGGGCTCAGTACATTCTATCTCTATTTCTATCCACTGGTTGGGATCTATGTTCGAGTTCGGGTCCATTTTCATAAGGTGTAGTTCATATCCTGTAGCGTGATATTCAATAAAGGCTAATTGTTTTCCATCGGGAGAGATGGCGGGCTGAAATGCTCCACCCAGGACATTGGTTACCTGATAGAGTTTTTTATCAGGGAGCGAAAAGGCAAAGATATTATAAATTCCGGTGCGGTCTGAGGCAAAGAAGAGATATTGGCCATCGGGAGACCAACAAGGGCTAAGGTCAATTGACTTATCGCAAAAGATGGGTTGGAGAATGGAATTGTCGATATTATTGGGGTTAAGATTATTGGTGCTAAGATTGTCGGGTTCAAGATTTAAAATATATATATCCTGATAACCCTGGCGCCAGGCGGAAAGGGCTATCCTGTTCCCATCGGGAGACCATGATGGTTGATATAATTGGGTACCATCTCGAAAGTCTGTTAGATAGGTCATGTTTTCTTTGGTAATTAGCTTATAGGCGGGCTGGTTTTCATTGATCGATAAGTTTGGGGAAGGTAAATTAATTAGGGCTAAATTATTTGTTCCTGATTGATTAATTACTGCCATGATTTGAGGATTATCCGGGTCAGGGTCAGGTGACCAGCTGGGATCGCGAGCCCGTAGCCCTTCGGAAAGGCGGGTCTCCTTTTCTGTTTTTAAATCGAATAAATAAAGGTCGTAAAATTTATAAAATTGCTCATAGTCGCCTAATTTAGCATAAATTATTTTAGTGCCATCGGCGGTGATGTCAAAAGAAGAACCACTTCCATAGGCTCTTTTAATCAGGGTCTGGGTTTGATTTTTAGCAGAACGGGGAGTCAAGGGAAGGGGAGGATTCAAGGGGTCGACAATTTGAATAGATGGATAAGAATGAGGAGTGGAAACCCTGAATGCTATTTTATCTCCTTGGGGGGCGGGGGTGGAGAGCCAGTGAGGATAATCGACCCAATAATTGCATTTAGTTAATTGCTGAGAAGGAGTAAGATTTTTTTGTGAGAGAATTTTTTGCTTCTGGAGTTGATATTTTTCTTTTAAATTATCTTTCCAGCTTTGGTACAGTTCCTTTAGGTTTAAGCCTATCGCCCTTTTTAAGGCATAATTAAACCCTAAATAGGGATATTCACAGAATATTTCACTCAAGGCAATTGCTTTATCTTCCCCGTATTTTTGAGCTATAAAATGGATAAGAGATTGGCCATAGATATAGGGAGCGGTGCTGCCAGGCCAGGAAGTAAGATAATAACCATTTATCTGGTCCAGAGTATTAAACTGGTCTTCCAGAGCGGCCATGCGAAGATACATATCATAGCGAGAATCTATCCCCCTGCCACCACCTCCGGCGGTAAATTTTGTTTCATTGTATACTGCTAATCCTTCGATTGACCAGATGGGCTGGAGGGCATTGGGAGTGAGTATCTGACCGAAAAGGGCACGCAGGGCAGTAGTAGGTCCGGCGGTCATTTCAAAATGAGCCATGTGAGTATATTCATGTGCAATTACCATTTTGAGCCAGCTTTTGAATTTCGTATCAAAAGATTTAGCAGTGGGGGCAGTTAGGGAGATACGGATCACTCGATGGGGAAAAGAGGAGGCAAAACCCAGAGCGGAATCAGAAAAATCCTCCATAATTATGGCTATCTTTTGAAGATGATGATGTTTGTTGGGCGAGCCGAGTTGGGCATTAACCTGGTGGAAGGTTTCTTCGGCAATATCAGCTGTTGCTTGAGCTAATTGTTCATAGGTAGGGTTATTAGAGAAACTAATATCCTTATTTTCCTGTTTACAAAAATAAACCGAAAAGTGAGGGCTTTCCAAAACCTGCCATTCTAAGCCGGGGTCATAGCGAACAGCCTCCACACTCATAACTAATGGTGAGTATATTACTAAAACTATTATAATAATGATATAAACAAAAAAAATCATTTTTTTTTGCATATTCTCATACTTCTTCCCAGAAAGTAACCCAAAGGTGCCAGGCACCTTTGGGTTACTTTTCTATAAAAATAAGTTCATTTTAATATGAATTAGCCAAAGCTGGTATACACGATCAGAGATTAAATATTTGCTCACCTTTTTACATATTTTTAGTACGCTTTGACTGGTCATATGTAGAGAATTTGCTACATCTTTTACTCTGTAACCCTCTTTTATTAATAAATATACAAGTAAATGTTTTAATCGTTTATTAGTTTCTATATCTCCAATTTGTTCTTTCGTTTTCTTTAATATATTTTCTATATTTCTGGGTGATTTATTTTGTGTTTGATTTGAGATTATTTTAGTGGCATTTTGGAGGATATTTTCTGGGTCATCTTTTTGAATATTTTCTTTTACGAAATTTATAAAATTTTCCGGACTGGTTTGACAAAGTTTTAATAATTCCCGAATGTTCAGCCAAGGGGGAACGTTTTTGCTTTGATTTTGAGTAGATAGAAAATATTGAAAACTGCTCCAGGGGTATTCTTCAGGAGAATTCACTAATCCGGCCTCTACCGGATTTAGGCTAATATAAGAAGCTGCACTATATAAATAAAGAGAATTTAGGACAAGATGGCTTTTGTATCGGTCCTGAAAGAGGTGACCCTTTCTAATGTGTCTTATGTTGAACCAGTGGGCATAAGAGGAATTTAAAAACTGCATGGCTTGAGAGAGATTTGCTTCTTCTGTCTTTAAAAGAAGATGAAAGTGAGTATCCATTAGTACATAGGAAAATAGGTGAACTTTGTGAAAGTTAACCATTTTTTGTAGAAGCTGTAGAAATTTATTTTTATCTACATCATCAGTAAATATGTCAGTTCCTTCCACACCCTTACCAATTATATGGTAAATAAAATTTTTATCTTCTATCTCTGTTCTATTTCTTCTTGCCATAATATGATTATTATATCTTTTATAAATAAATAGTTCAAGGGAATTTTGGCACAAAAATTGTCCAAAAGTAACCCAAAGGTGCCAGGCACCTTTGGGTTACTTTTTTAAATAAAATTTTATTGGAGTTTTAAAAAGAAGTAAGGTATAATTAATTTCAGCTGTTTAAAAAAATAAAAACTAAAGAAACTGTGAAAAAAGAAAAGTGTAATTTGTTATTCTAGGTCACAAATTTTATTTCTTCTGAGAACGAGAACTAAAAAATATTTGAAGAAAGATATATACTAAATAATGAAGAAGCTTTTTATAATAGTGGTTGGATTAATTATGGTGATAGCAGTGGGAGGCTGTTTAGACTTGGAAGGAATCTTTCCTCTTTTAAATGGCGCACCACTTGTAATTTCTGAACCTATCACCACTGCTACAGAAGATCAGCTATATTCATATCAGGTAATGGCTAGTGACCCTAATGGGGATACTCTGACTTATTCTTTTATTATTAAACCAGATGGGATGAGTATTGATAGAGAGAGCGGTTTAATATCCTGGACGCCCGCTAACAATCAAGTAGGAATTCATCAGATAATCGTAGAAGTTTCTGACGGTAAACAGAGCGTCACTCAGAATTTTAAAATCGAAGTTATCAATGTAAATAATCCTCCTCAAATCATTTCTTATTCCCCTGTTAACCTAAACATTGAGATTAATGAGGGAAATTCGGTTAAATTCGAAGTCCAAGCCCACGATATTGACTTAAACACAACATTAAGTTATAAATGGTTATTAAACGGAAAAGAAGCATCAAATTCTACCAGTTTTGGAAATGATTCAAAAAGTAGCTGGATTTATTCAACTAGTTATGGAGATTACAGTCAGAAAATAGTAAAAATATTAGTGAGTGATGGAGAATTGGAAGATTATATACAGTGGAACATAACAATAAATGACATTGCCCCTCCTACCCAACCTACCTTAAATACGGTAACTTCTCCAACCAACATTTCTCCTCAGATTTTATCAGGCACTAAAGAAACTAATTCTTCAATCTTAATTAACGATGCAGAAGTTATCACTATTAATTCATCTACAGATTGGTCATATTCTTATAATCTTTCTGAGGGTAATAACAATATTTCGATTACTTCTCGTGATGCTGTTGGTAACGAAAGTACTGCGGTAACTGCAATTATTATATTAGATACAAATACTCCAGCAGCACCAACTTTAGATATCGTGCTTTCTCCGACGAACATTTCGCCCCAGACCTTATCAGGCACTAAAGAAACTAATACTTCTATTTGGATTAATAATATAGAAGCAATTCCTGTAAATTCTAGTACTACCTGGACTTATGATTTTAACCTCTCTGAAGGCGAGAACAATATCTCTATTACTTCATGTGATGCCGTTGGTAATGAAAGTACAGCAATTAACAATAGCATTACTTTAGATGCGATTCCTCCCACAACTCCTACTTTGCACGATATTGTTTCGCCCACTAATATTTGTACGCAGTTATTAAGCGGTAATAAAGAAATAAATTCTTCTATCTGGATTAATAGTTTAGAGGTAGTTCCTATAAATCCAAGCACTACCTGGACTTATGATTTTAACCTCTCTGAAGGCGAGAACAATATCTCTATTACTTCTCAAGATTCTGCAGGTAATGAAAGTGGCGAAGTTACCGCAAAAATTACATTAGATACTATTTCTTCAACAGCTCCTACTTTAAATGGTGTTATTACTCCTACTAATATCTCGATTCAGGTCTTAGCTGGAACCAAAGAAACTAATTCTTCTATCTGGTTAAATGGGGTAGAAGTAGTTCCTCTTGATTCCTCTGTTAATTGGTCACACTCTTATAATCTTTCTG
>JAHIPN010000307.1 GCA_018894595.1 bacterium | reverse complement strand
TTAAAATGAGAATTAGTTAAAAAGGAAATATTTATTATTTAGGTCTATATTGCTTTTGGAGTCTGATAAAAAAATGGAAAAATCCCTTAAAATACAAAAAGAAAAGATTATTTTAAAATTAGAGGATTATTTTAGACAGAAGGCATTCGAATATCATATTGAAATGGTTTTCCTATATGGTTCTTGGGCTAGAGGGTACCCTCGTTATGATTCAGATATTGATTTAGCCATACTTTTCTCCCCTCAGAGCAAAACCGAAGAATCCCTATTTGATTTAATTACTCAAATCTCTTATGAATTAAGCAAAGATTTGGGTCGAGAAGTAAATATTATTCCTATCTATAGTGATTTCCCTCATCCTATGCTTTATTATAATGCTATAATTTTAGGAAGCCCATTATATATTAAAGATAAGGATAAATTTATACAGTTAAAATTAGAATCAATCTATCAGATGGAGGATTTTCAAATTTTTGGTGTTACCTGGCAGAGGAAAGTGGCTCAAGATATTATAAAGGAGATTATCCATGCCTGAATTTAATTATGCAAGAGGAAGAATTAGCGATTCTTTGCAATTTATAGCTACTGAGATAAAAGAATTTGAACAAGATTATATTTTTAAAAGCTGGGAAGATTACAAAAAAGACCGTAAACTCCAGAAACTAATGGACCGAACCGTAGAAAATATCTTTACTGCCTTGATTGAAATATGTGGCACTATTCTTACTCAAGAAGGTATCTCGGCAGAGAGCTATGCTCAGGTTTTGAGTGAATGTGCTCAGAGATTGGGATTTTCTGAAGAAGAGCAAGAAACGTTGGCTAAATTAGCTATACAAAGAAATAGGTTGGCTCATCGATATCTTAACTTTCGTTGGCAGGCAATCAATATGTTTATTAAAAATAAATTGCTTATCCTAAAATTATTGACCAAGATTTCAGAAAAACCAGAATAGTAAAAAAGAGAAAATTCTTGGAATAGATTATTTATATTTTAGATTTTTGATATAATAAATTTACAAATAAAAAAGCTTTTGAGAATGGTCGGGAGGCGTAATGGATATAAATAAATTAAGAGAAGCAATTCAGAAAAATAATTTTGAATGGAGGGAGTGTTGATTTAAAATTTGGTGTAGTTGTGGTAAAAAAAGTACTGGCTAAGGTTTGTAGTCAATGTGGTGAAGAATGGATTGATTCTAAAACTGGAAAAGGAAAAGGGGACAGGCAACTTTTTTGTTACAAAAAGTAGCCAGTCCCCTTTTAACTTGTTGAGAGCTTAGATTATAATTATCGGATGGATGAGTTGAGTGCAGCTTTGGGATGTTCTCAATGCAAGATTTAAAAACAGTTTTTCGTTATCCGTTTTTGCTTTTTAGTAGAGATTGCTTCAGTCGTTTCATTCCTTCGCAATGACCCTGTATAAATATTAACGCAATTTAACAGGGCAGGCAGAAAAAAAGAAAAATATAAGATATGAGGATGTTGCAAGGTGCGAGTTGCAAGATAATTCAATTCACCAATTAACAGATTAGAATGCAAGATAGATTCCCATTTTCATGGGAATGACAGAAAAAGAGAGTGGGAACGACAATTAGTTAAGAAGTAATGAAATTAATAACGGGGTATGGGTTGGTGCATAACAGTGTTCATTTGAGAAATCGTCTCATAGCTATCTTTAGTTAGTGTATAAATATAAAGAAAGCAAGGTGAAAAAATCATGAAATCATATATCATAAAAATCGAACTACAAAACTCAGATCCACTTATATGGAGAAAAGTCATCATGCCAGCGGGCGCTACATATAACAGGCTTCATGATGTGATTCAGTCGTTGACAAACTTTCAAAGCGGATACTCTATTGGGGATTATCATCTTTATGAGTTTGATTTAAAAGGAGAAAATATTAGGGTAACCAATGATGAAGAAGCATACCAGGAACATCTTCATTTCAAGCAAAATAGAAAAGCATATGAAGAAAGACTGAGAACAATGCCTCCCGACATCGCTGAGTTTGAGATAGCACATCAAGAAAGACTTAAAGTTGAAGTACGTAAACCTAAAGGTTTGAAGATCGATGAATACATCGAAAAGCATAAAGAGATTATTTACAATTACGATTTTGGTGATAATTGGCAGTTCATCGTAAGGCTTGAGGACATCGTAGATGATTATTACTTTGGTTATCCAACACTACTTGATGGAGCAGAGACCGCGCCGCCAGAAGATGTAGGTGGACTATCTGGATTCTATGAATTCTTGAAAGTTTACCAGGATGAGAAGCATCCAGAGCATGACGAAATTAAGGCATGGGCAAAAGAGCAGGGTTTCGAAGAATATGATCCTAAAAGGATTAATGATATTATAAAGAACCTTAG
>JAHIPN010000306.1 GCA_018894595.1 bacterium | reverse complement strand
TAATTTAACCATCTGTAGTAGTAGGGTAGGCTTAAACCCACCCTACTATAAATAGTATAAATTAATTTAAGAAAATAGTCAATATGAAAAACTTATTGCAGAAAGAAGGTTTTCATTAGATAATAAGCGGGAAAGAGTTTTTGATTGGTAGTTTTTTTAAGCATGGATTAATTTATGGATAAATTAAAGATTGAAAAAGCAGTGCGTCAGATATTAGAGGCAATTGGCGAGAATCCAAAAAGGAAAGACCTTTTAGAGACTCCTCGGCGTGTTGCCCAAATGTATGAAGAGATTTTTTCCGGTATTAAGCAAAATCCGGAAAAAGAGCTCGAGGTTATTTTGGAGCAAAAGCATCATGAGATTATTCTTTTACGAGGGGTACCTTTGTCCAGTATGTGTGAACATCATTTTTTACCTTTTGTAGGTAAGGTGAGTGTCGCTTATATACCTAAAAATGGCAGGGTTACTGGTTTAAGTAAATTGGTGCGGGTTATTGAAATTCTTGCGCACCGGCCGCAAGTTCAGGAGAGGTTAACTACTCAGATTGCTGAGATTATTATGTCTAAATTAAAACCATTAGGGGTAATGGTGGTTATTGAGGCGGAACATATGTGCATGTCTATTCGCGGGGTGAGAAAACCTGGGACGATGACGATAACTAGTGCTGTGCGGGGGATTTTTAAGGATAGTGAGAAAACCCGTTCGGAAGCATTGGCATTAATGCGTTAAATAAAAAATTTTTATATTTAACGTCGGAAGGGGAGTGTGGATTTGAAAAAAATACTGATTTTATTATTTTTTGTATTCATCTTATCTGGCTGTGCTACTTATAAATTTCAGAAGCCTGATTCTGCTAAAGCGCAAGGTTATTTAGTAAGTTACGACGGTAAACCTTTATTAGAATATACTGTTGGTAAAGATAATTCCCTGCCGGATTTAACTTTAGCCGAAAAACGCTTTAAACGCCGGAGAGCTAAAGTTGAGTATTATTATAAGAAAATTGGTGAGATAGAATCGCGCTTAAAAGAGACTTTTTGGAATCCGCCGGCGATGCTTGTGGATTTATTAGGCGGTGTTTTGCGCTGGCCGTTTACTGCTGTTGAAGATTATAAATATAACCGTAATCCTAAATATAAAGAAAGAGTGGATAAGCTTGATGAACAAAAGGATGAATTAGAAAAAGCCCGCGTAAACGCCTTAAAGGAAAAACTTGCGGCGTATATTGTTGAAGATTTGAGTAAAGAACCTTCTGTTCAAAAGCCTTTACAACAGGTTTTGGTGCAACAAGCTCCAGCATTACCAGTAACTCAGGTGGTTATTCCTCAGCCTTCAGCGGCTGTGTCAATATCAACTTCAGTTGCTGAAGCATTAGTTGCTCCAGCTGTTGAATCATTAGTTGTCCCAGCTGCTGAACCAGTAGTTACTCCATCTGTTATAAAAGAAGAACTTGTGGTCAAATCTTCTGTGGCGCCTGTTGTAGTGGTTCAGCCGCCTATAGAGGTTAAACCTGTTGTTAAAGAAACTCCAGTAGTTAAAATAACAGTAGCGCCTCCGGTTGCAGTAATTATTGCTAAGCCTGTTAAAGGTTATTCACCACTTAAAGTAAATTTCTCGGGTCAAAAATCATACTCTAAGTCAGGGAATATTGTTGCTTATGATTGGAATTTTGGTGACGGAGATATCTCTAATAAAAAAGATCCCGAGAATACTTATTGGAGCACTACTTATGGCTCACGTAATTTTACCGTCACACTTACGGTAAGGGATGACGCAGGCAACACCTCTAAGGCCACTACTATAATTGAAGTAACTACGAAGTAATTCACCCCACCCCTAACCCCTCCCACAAGGGGAGGGGGAATTCACCTGTTGTTTTCTCTCCTAGTTTTTCTCATAAGAAGAGGGGAATTCACTTGTTATTCTCATCTCTTCATTCCCATCTTTAGCCCCTCCCACAAGGGGAGGGGAACTTAATTGTCATTCTCATCTCTTCATTCCCATCTTTAGCCCCTCCCACAAGGGGAGGGGAACTTAATTGTCATTCTCATCCCTTCTCCCATCTTTAGCCCCTCCCACAAGGGGAGGGGAACTTAATTGTCATTCTCATCTCTTCTCCCATCTTTAGCCCCTCCCACAAGGGGAGGGGGACTATCTGTTATTTTCTTTCTTAATACCTCTAAGAAAAGGGGGACTTAATTGTTATTCCCTCCCCCTTGTGGGGAGGGTTAGGGAGGGGGATTCCAGATACTCGACAATTTTTTGTAAAACTCCATCCCGATTTCTCAATACATCGTGATTCCAAAACCTTAAAATTTTAAAGCCCTGTCTTATAAGCCATTGATCACGCACATTATCTTGTCTACTTTTCAAATGCTGACCACCATCAACTTCCACTACCAATTTATTTTCAAAACTTACAAAATCTACAATAAATTGTCCAATAACAGTTTGCCTACGGAACTTTATTCCAAGGTTTTTATTGCGGAGTACACACCATAAATATTTTTCTGCTTCGGTAGAACTACTTCTTAATTTTTTAGCGTAAAATGTTAGCGATTTCTTCAATCTCCCCACCCCTAGCCCCTCCCACAAGGGGAGGGGAACTTAATTGTCATTCTCATCTCTTCATTCCCATCTTTAGCCCCTCCCACAAGGGGAGGGGAACTTATTTACCATTCATTCTCCTAGATCTTTCCACGAGAAAAGGGGAATTAACTTGTTATTCTCATCCCTTCATTCTCATCTTTAGCACCTCCCACAAGAAAATGGGAACTTACTTGTTATTCCCTCCCCCTTGTGGGGAGGGTTAGGGAGGGGGTTTGTTCTAAGCTTGCAGTTGTCTGTCTAGGCTTCGGTATTGAATCGCTTCTGCGATATCTTCAGCTGTAATAATTTCCGCTTTCCTTAAATCTGCGATGGTGCGCGAGACTTTAAGTATCTTGTCATAGCCTCTGGCGGAAACTCCTAATTCTGATATAGCCATACGCAGCAATGCTTTTGCCTCGTTGTTTAAAACACAATATTCTTTGACTAATCTGCCATGCATTTGGCTGTTACAAAATATTTTTGTGTTATTAAATCTTTTTTGTTGGATATCGCGAGCAACTTCCACTCGCAGTTTTATTTCTTTTGACGTTTCCGCGTCCTTATATTCGCTTAAATCCCGGTATTTTACCGGCGGGACATCAATGTGAATATCAATTCTGTCAAGCAACGGCCCGGAAATTTTGCCTAAATAATTTTTTCTTTTTGTAGTAGGACAATGGCAAGATTTCTCAGGATTAAAATAATTTCCGCACGGGCAAGGGTTAAGCGCCGCGGCTAAAATAAAGCAAGCTGGAAAGATGAGCGTTTTTTTCATGCGGCTGACACAAATTAAATTATCTTCTAATGGTTGACGCAAGGCTTCAAGGGCTTTGCGGCTAAACTCGGGTAGTTCATCTAAAAATAATACCCCGTAATGCGCCAGGCTTATCTCTCCGGGTTTAGGTATGTTGCCTCCGCCGATTAAGGCGACATCTGAGATGCTGTGATGCGGAGAGCGAAAAGGCCGGGTAGAAATAAAACCATCATTGTTTAATAATGTGCCGGCTACTGAGTGGATTTTGGTTATTTCTAACATTTCTTTTAAGTTTAAATCCGGCATAATTGTAGGGATTCTTTTAGCAAGCATAGTTTTTCCGCTGCCTGGCGGGCCGATTAAAATAATATTATGCCCGCCGGATACAGCAACTTCTAAGGCTCTTTTGGCAAAGAATTGCCCCTTAACTTCGGAAAAATCTATTGTGTAATTAGTATTCCCTTTGAGGAATTGCTCAGAAGATAATTTAAAAGGTTGTTTTAAAGCGGGGTCTACCAAAAATTGTATTACTTCTTTTAAGCTTTTTAGCGGCCAGGCGGATATTTCTGGTATAATTGCCGCCTCTTTTATATTTTCTTCAGGAAGAATAATGTTTTTTCTCAAGGTTTTAGCCACGGCTAAGCTTATGGCTAAAACCCCGTGCACAGGTTTTATCTGCCCGTCAAGAGACAGCTCTCCTAGAAAATAATAATTCTCAAGAGGCGCGTTATTAATCTGGCCAGTTGCTGCTAGGATCCCCATGGCAATGGCTAGATCAAAACAAGCGCCTTCTTTTTTGATATCAGAAGGGCTGAGATTTATAGTTATTCTTTGCGCGGGCCAATTAAATCCAGAATTCTTGATCGCAGAGCGCACCCTTTCTTTACTTTCCTTAATCGCTGTATCTGCCAGGCCAACTATGGTTATTGTAGGAAGGCCATTAGCCACATCGATTTCAATTTCCACGGGATAGGGTTCTAAGCCTAAAAGCCCAAAACTGTAAGTTTTTGAGATCATGGTTTCTCCTCCTGGGGCAATAGACGTGTAGAATCCAATAATCTAACGGGTTTTTTAATATTTTAGATTCTCCCCCTCCCTAGCCCTCCCCACAAGGGGGAGGGAATAAATGGGGAGAGTTGGAAAAGATGGGTCCTTTCTCCTTGCGGGAGGGAATAAAAGTGGGAATAAATGGGGAGAGTTGGAAAAGATGGGTCCTTTCTCCTTGCGGGAGGGAATAAAAGTGGGAATAAATGGGGAGGGTTGGAAAAGATGGGTCCTTTCTC
>JAHIPN010000305.1 GCA_018894595.1 bacterium | reverse complement strand
AGAGGCCATAGAGGACACGCATCAGAGTTGTCTTTCCTGCGCCGTTCTCTCCAAGAAGGCAGTGTATCTCGCCACGACGAACCTTAAGATCGATACCGTCATTGGCAACTACACCAGGAAACCGCTTAACGATTCCGCGTAGTTCGATTGCATAACCTTCTGAATTATCCAAGGCTACTCCTTTATGCCTGCTTGTTACAGGGCTATTATTTGCACTATCTATTACATCAATGATTATTGTGACGGGATGTTTCTATTTTACAAAATCTTCTAATGATGAGGTAGCAAATCAATCAATTTTTGGTCATACTCTTCGAATATTTTTATACTGTTCTTCCCGGATTGTATTCCTTTTTTATCTTACTATAATTATTATAAATATACCAAACGCCCAGGGAAAAAACAAGAGCTATAATAAATACGGACACATCCTTTTTTTTATTATTTTAATTATTCAGGATATGTCACTATTTTATAGTTTTCTTAAAAATAATCCATATCCCGATTACCACTAACATAATTCCTGCTAAAAGTCCAAAATTAATAAAAAACAAATTATTAATTAAGAAAAATAAAGAAACAATCCCTAATATTCCTATGGGAATCAAGAGTCCTTTCTCTCTCTGCCCAAAAAGATAAAGCTGGAGTAAACCTATTGCAACACCCAAGGGGAATATAGGCCATAAATCTTCCATTAAGCGCCAACCATAGATGACATTAACTAAAAATAATAGACCATAAGTAATAAGTATCCCTCCTGGAACCAGAAGACCTGCATCTTTTCTATAAATAAAATAACTCAATTCAAAAACAATTCCAGGTATTAATAAAAACAAAGGCCATAAATTCTCCCAAATAATTTCTATTACCCCAAAGTTCGATAATATTAATATCACTCCTATAAACAGTAGTAAAAAACCAAATATGTAATTAATTTTTTTCATCGCCTTCCTCCTTCTTAAAAAATGTTTCTTTGGCTATTTAAATATAATTATCTTTTCTTTTATTTAAAGAATACTATTTATCTTCTGCGAGTCGATTTAATATCCATACCCTTACTTTTTTCTTGCCCCAGTCCAGGGCTTTTTGCTCATCTCCCAGATTAAAACATACATCAATCCGGCTGCCTTTAATAGCACTTCCACAATCATTGGCAAGCCCTATTCCATAACCCTCTACATAGAGCACATCTCCATAGCGGAACACCCCGTATTCCGGGTCAATAGCTATACTTTTATATCCGGCTTTATAATTAGTCGAAGTAAAACCGTCAGCATAAGGCCAGCATGATCTCTCATGGGGAGTATAAGCTGTTGCCACTACGGTAAATTCCGAATGGGGTATATTTTTATCCTTTCCGGCAGATAATGCTTTTTCTATCTCTTTAGCCTGTATTTCTGCTTTTTTCCAATCTATTTTATTAAAACCATAAGGATCTGTTGTTTTTTTGGTTGGACTATATTTTTCAGTAATGGTACAGCCTGCTGCTTTCTCTTTGCTGGAAATCTGATACTGAGAGGTAAAGCGCACGATATTTCCCTCTTTATCCTTGACTACGTAAAACTTACTATCTGCTGAAAAATTACTTAGCCAGAAGAATATATTTAAGACAATTATAAAAATTATGAAAAGACTTATCTTCTTTTTTATAATTTTCTCCTTCGGTAAAAATTTTATTTTTTCTATTTAAAAGTTAGACATAGTTTATAATTCTACAAATATTTTCAAAAATCCTCTTTTTTTGCAGAAAAAAAATAAAAAGCTCGCCTTGCTATTAACAAAGCGAGCTTGTAAAGGAGGTATAATTATGAAAAAGATTGTTTTGTTGTTTGTTGCTTTAGAAGGTCATTCAAACAATTATTAATTATACACTGAGTAATTATACTTATATTTTTTATAATGTCAAGTAAATTTTGAAAAAAATTTCAAAAGATTTTTCTATTATTTAATATATAAAAATTTATCATATATGAAATAAAATATATCTATATTAATAAGTGATTTTATCTTCGGGAAGATAAGGAGTTTTAAAATCGTTTCCAAAAGTCCTTTGCTTGCTCTTTTACTCTTCTGGTAATTCTTTCGTAATCTAAACCGCTTATCTCCCGATCTTCCATTAATATATTGCCGCCTACAATAGTGGTATCGACCATATCTCCGCTTATGCCGAATAAAATATGGAAATAAGCATTTTCACTGGTAATAGGAGTAGGTGGATAATAATTTACCAATATAACATCAGCTGGGGCTCCGGTCTGAAGGACTCCCAAAGTTTCACCAAAGAACCTGGCGGCAATATCACGGTTATTCTTAAAAGCCATCTGAAAGACCTCTTCCCAGCCGGCCTGAGGATCATGTATCTCGTGTTTTTGTAAGAGATTAGCCACTTTAATACTTTCAAACATATCGGTAGTATAACCGTCAGTCCCCAATCCTACTGTTACACCTTTATCTATGGCAGCCTTAATTGGAGCCGCACCCACGGCATTGCCCATATTAGATTCGGGATTATGAATTAAATAACTGTCATTGTTCTTTAAAATTTCCAATTCCTCTT
>JAHIPN010000304.1 GCA_018894595.1 bacterium | reverse complement strand
CGGATTAATTCATCCATCGATTGTGGATTAGCCGGATCATAATTAGAAAATCCTGTACTAAATCCTATTTTATAAGGTTTTTTGGAGATCTGATTTAAATGGGCTAATTCCTTGCTTAACCTCTTTCTAATTATAGGTATTTCGTTTAAGGAGCTATCTAAGAAGATTATTAAAAATTCATCCCCTCCCATCCGAGTGATAATATCTACCTCTCTTAAGATAGATTTAAAGAGTTTTGCTACTTGTACCATAGCTCTATCTCCTTCTTCATGACCAAATTCATCATTGATATCTTTTAGATTATCCAAATCACTATAAGCTAACAATAAAGGGGATTTGTCTCTTTTAGATAATTTTAATTGTCTTTGAAAAAGTTCTAAACCATACCCTCTATTATATGCTCCTGTAAGGGTGTCATAATGAGCTAATTTTTTTAGCTCCTCCTCCATCCTCTTTCTTTCTATAGCAGTAGCTGTCTGATTAGAGACAAATTCCATAAGTTTAATATCTTCTTTGTGATAGAGATTAGGATTGGTATAGCTTTGGACAGCCATAGCACCTATTATCTTATCTTTTACCTTTAAGGGAACTCCTAACCAAATAGATTTATCGGTAATACTACCCAGAAGAGTTATCTTTCCTTGAGAGACCATCTTATTTCTCTTTTTATAGTCAATCAGTAAGGATCGACCGGTTTTTATAAGGTGGACAGTAAGAGAATTGGTCTTAGTGAAATTGATAATTGGAGCATCATCATCCTTTTCATCTACAAAGTAGGGAAAATAAACCTCATCTTTTTGGTAATCTGCTAAGGCAATATAGAAGTTGGTAGTATCAATAATATTACCTAATTCTTGATGGATAGTCTTATAAAGCTGGCCAAGAGTAATGGGAGAATTAGCAGCCTTGGAGATGTTGTAAAGAACTTGTTGTAGTTTCTCATTTTGTTTGCGTTCGGTGATGTCCACAAAGATGCCTTCTACTCCGGTAATATTCCCTTCTTCATCATAATAGTAATGACTGGTATCAGAAATAACCAGAGGAGTGCCATCTTTCTTTTTTAAAGTTAGTTCAAAGTCTTTAAGATTCCCTTTGTTTTTTTCTAACTCCTTAAGATATTTTTTTCTGCCTTCCGGAGTAAAGTATAAATATTGGGAGATATTTTTTCCTAAGATATCCTCTAGAGAATCATAACCAAACAATTTTACCCCTTCTGGATTTATCATTATAAAATACCCTTCGCTATTTGTGCGGTAGTAAGCTCCAGGCATATTCTCATAGAGGCTACGATACTTTTCTTCACTATTTTTCAAATCATCTATCATCTTCTGCCGCTCAGTAATATCCCGATATGATGCAATAAATCCTTTAAATCGACCACCAATTATCACTCGAGATCCAGAGATAGCTACCGGGAATAGGATTCCGTTTTTCTTCTTTCTTACAGTCTCAAAATAAAAATCTTCCTTTAATGTCTTATTAGTTAACTTCTTTGCTTCTTTTATCTTATCAGGAGCAGTAATCATTCCGTCATCTATATTTCTACCTTTAATCTCATCTAAGGTATAACCAAAAAGTGCACTAAAACAAGGATTCAAGTCTAGGATATTACCCTTCTCATCTGTATATACTAAAGCCTCAGGACTATTTTTAAAGAGACTGGCAAATTCCTGCTGGCTTTTCTTTAAGTCTTCTTCTGTCTTCTTACGTTTAATTTCAGATTCCTTTAATTTAGTAATCTGCTGACGTAATTTCGCTAATTCATTTATAAGCCGCTCTTTAGTTTTTTCAATATCTTTCACTTTTTCCATCCTCTAAAAATCAAAAAATAATTTACTCTTCTTTTTAAATTATTACATTAACTTGTTTTACTGTTTTCCATAAGAATTTTTAGCAAAATCTTGCATTACCTTAATATCTTCTTCAGGGATTATTCTACACTTACCTACGTTTTTACTTAAAATATAAATATGAGCTGTTTTTTCAACCACATAGCAGACTTTCATTGTCTCTTTCATATCTTTCCCCACGCAGAGAGTCCCATGATTTAGAAGAAAAACTGCATTCCTATTTCCTAAACTGGCAACTGCGTTTTCAGCTAATTCACCTGAACCGGGTAAAGCATATTTCGCACATAAAACTTTTTCTCCCACTATCTGGACAAAATCTTCACAAATTCCCGGAAGACTGAAGCCCGTTACTGCTAACACGCTCGAATAAATGGGATGATAGTGCACTATGGCTCCTACATCCTTCCTGGCATTATATATAGAAAGATGCATGGGCATCTCAATAGATGGCTTTCTAAACCCCTCGATTGTTTTTCCTTTCTTATCAACCACAATAACATCCTCGAGGTTAATTTCATTATAATCCATTCCGCTTGGTTTAATATAAATCAGACCTGTTTCAGAATCCAAAACACTAATATTCCCCCAGGTCCCGATGGTTAAATTCTGCTTATATAATTCTCGCCCGGTATCAACTATTAATTTTTTATATTTTTCAGATATTTTAAATTTCACATCTCTATCCTCAAATTTTTATTTCTCCATTATATCTATACTCCATAATATCTTAAAATCCTTTCTTTTTCAAAAAAAATAATCTAACAGACAGCGCTATGGATAGGATCATTAATTTAATTAAACTTAAAAGGGGTAATTGGAATCTATTATTGTAATTGTAGGGGCGTATTGCATACGCCTTCAATGAGAAAATAAAAAAAGCGTAGGACAGGCGTCCCCCGTTTTCATGAGGGCAGGCCCGTCTGTTAAAGTAGGGGTCGGATTTATCCGACCCGATTTTTTACGGGTTCGATAAATCGAACCCCTACAACGAAATTACCCCAGTGAAGCAAGGCTTTAGGCAAATTCTTTTTCAGTTTTATCAATAATGGAAAATTTGCAGATAACAGCTCCTACAATAACCAAACCGCAGGCTATCCAGAGATTGGCCTTTACTGCCACCTGAAGATACAAAGAACTGATAACTATAGAAAGTAAAGGGGTAAAATAGGAAAGAGAGACAACCAGAATAATTTTTCCTTTCCGCATAGCCCTATCCCAGAAGAGATAAGCTAAAAAGGTGGGAAAGATAGACATATATAAAAGTTCCATTAATACACGTGGTGTCCAGGAAGATTCTTCGGGGAATATAAACCTTATTACGATTAAGACTAATCCGGTACCCAAAAGAAAGAGAGGTACAGCTCCACCTTCGGTGTGACCGGCCCAGTGGCGAACTAAATTAGAATAAAGTCCCCAGGAAATAGCAGCCATAAAAGCTAATAAATAAGGAAGATAATTTACTTGAAAATTCCCTTTGAATACCTCCCAGGAAAACATTCCACTGTTTATTGTAGCCAGATAGAAACCGCTAAAAGCCAGAACTACCCCGGGGATTAAAGTTATCCGCCCCTTCTTGTGTAAAATAGGAAGGGAAAATATCAGGGTTAAACCGGGCCAGAGATAATTAATAATACTTATTTCAATTACTTGTTCACGGCTAAAAGCTAATCCCACCGCTAAATAAAGACAGACCATATAAAAAATAAATAAAGCTCCGCAACCTATTAAATATACTATGGGGAGTTGAAAGGTTCTTTTAATTCTTCCAGGTTCGCTAAATAGGTAGATACAACCCCAGATACCGCTCAACATATATATCCAGGAAGCAGCAGTTAAAGGTCCTAATTGCTCGGTTAGGCTTCGCGAAAAGGCAATAGTAGTTCCCCAAAACAGTATAGCCAATATTCCCAAAATTGTGCTTAAATTTTCCCGGGAAGTTGATGCCTTCAAATCCTTTACTCCTCTTCTGCTTTAGATTTTTTATTTTTCTCTTTTAGTATTGTTTATTTTATGTTAAAAAAATTATAATTTCAAGAAAATTAATAAAATGTTAAACAAGAAATGAAAACATTAAAAAAGAATAATTTTATGATAAATTTAAGATTATAAATTATTTTGTAATTATTTTTAATATTTACTTGACATTATTAAATATTTATATTAATATTGTTAATGATAACATTAATATTGTTAATATGGAGGTGAATAATGAAGAAAATTCCGACCCTTTGTCCGGCTTGTAGCTCTATGCTGGAGATTACAGAGTTAAGATGTGGCAAATGCAGCACCACAATTCAGGGAGAATTCCCTATAAACAAACTTCTATCTCTCTCTAAGGAAAAAATGGGTAAACTAAACGGGTTTAAAGTTATACGCCGGATAGGCATTTTAATTAGAGATATCTTTGAATATTTACTTACCAAACCCATTGATGAGAAAAAAGAGGAATATTATAGGAAATTACAAACTAAATATTATTATCTGGATATATAGTATTTGAAATTTTTTAACAGTTAGAGCAATTAATTTTATAAATATTATTAATATGGAGGTGAATAATGAAGAAAATTCCGACTCTTTGTCCGGCTTGTAACTCTACGCTGGAGATTACAGAGTTAAGATGCCCCAAATGCAGCACTACAATCCAGGGGGAATTCCCTATAAATAAACTTCTATCTCTCTCTGATGAAGACAGTAAGTTTTTACTTACTTTTCTTCGCTCCAGAGGAAACATTAAAGAAGTTCAGGAAAAGATGAGTATCTCCTACCCTACTGTAAAAAATCGTTTGGATAAATTGCTAATTACTTTGGGATTGTTTGAAGAAAGTGAGGGACTTAAGGAAAAAGAAATTTTAGATACCCTGGAGAGAGGAGAAATTACCGCAACCGAGGCAATAAAATTAATGAAGGAAATAAAACAATAAATAAAAACTTATTAACAAAAAACAAAATTAAAAAGGAGTTTAAAAAAATGAAAGAAGAAATTAAAAAAGTTTTAGAAATGCTTAAAGAAGGGAAAATTAATGATGATGAGGCAGCAGAGCTTCTGGAAGCCTTAAGGGAAACTAAAGAAGAGGAGGAGACTACTCCTTTCTCTACAAAAAAAAAGAGATTCTTAAAAATCCGTGTCACCAAAGGAGACAAACCTCAGGTAAATGTCACCATTCCTTTCAGTTTAGTCAATTGGGGATTGAATCTCGCTAGCAAGCTGGGCAAGAATACAATCAATATAGAAGGGAAAGAGATACCAATCGATATGGATGAACTCAACAAAGCGATGAATGACCCGGAATTTACCGGTAAAATTGTAGATGTAGTGGAAGAGGAAAAAGGAGAACATGTCGAGATAGAAATTGTATAATAGAGGAAAAATTGCTATATTATAAAGTGCAAACATTCAAGAAGGAGAGAGAATGAGAAAAGTTACCCGTGAAGAAATCTTAACCGGCAATCCTTTAAAAGTTATGTTTTTATTAAGCTTT
>JAHIPN010000303.1 GCA_018894595.1 bacterium | reverse complement strand
CGGGGTGTCAATTATCCCATGGGAAGTATATAACTTTCCCAATCTTGCCTTGGTTTTTTTTGATTCTTTTATTACTTCGAATTTAATTGTCAAATTTTTCCACCGTCTTAATCTTATAATTTATTTCTTAGCTAATAGGGGTGTATGCAATACGCCCCTACATCTTTCATTCCTACAAAAGCAGGAATCTATTTTTGACAAGCGAGACGCTTGTCCTACGAGGGGTGGGCGAATAATTTATTTCGCATCTTTTGTATTTATTCTTTGTATTTTTTCTTTGCTAACGACTATTTATTAACGACTAACGACTATATAATAATCATTGCATCTCCAAAACTATAGAACCTATAATTTTCTTTAATTGCTTCCTGATAAGCCCTAAAGAGAAAATCCTTTCCTGCAAAAGCAGCAGCAAGTATTAAGGGGGTCGATTGGGGAAGATGAAAATTAGTAATTAACACATCCACTACCTTGAATTTATATCCGGGATAGATAAATATATCGCTCCAATTACTGCCGCTTACAATTCCACCTTGATCAAAATTGAAAGCAGATTCCAGGCTACGAGTTGTGGTAGTTCCTACCGAAATAACGCGCCTTTTTTCAGTACGAGCTTGATTAATTTCCTTAGCAACCTCAGAAGAAATAGAATAAAACTCTGAATCCATTTTATGTTCTTCTACTTTTAAAACTCTTATAGGTTCAAAAGTTCCTCGCCCCACGTGTAAAGTCAAATAAACTATTTCAATTCCTTTTTGAGCAAGTTCTTTTAGTAAAGCTTTGGTAAAATGAAGTCCTGCAGTAGGGGCAGCAATTGAGCCATCATGAACAGCATAAACCGTTTGATAGTCATTTACTGTCTTTAATTCTTCTTTAATGTAAGGCGGGGTAGGCATTTGTCCTATTTTATTTAATATTTCTTTAAAATTACCTTTACAGTTAAAGTGGATAAGATAACTACCCTTTTCTTCATTTTTTCCTTCTATTATCCCCTCTAATTCAGGCCCAAAAATTATTTTAGTACCTGTATGAACAATCTTTCCCGGCCTTACTAAAACTTCCCAGCATTTGCCCTTTATAGATTTAAGAAGTAAAATTTCCACCTTTCCTTTAGTTTTTTCTTTAAAGCCAAATAGCCTTGCTGGTAAAACTTTAGTATTATTTAAAACCAAAAGATCACCTTTTGCTAGAAAACCTTTAATATCTTTAAATAATTTATGTTGAATTTCACTCTTGGATCGATTAAGAACCATCAAGCGGCTATGATCCCTTGGCTTAATCGGTTTTTGGGCAATAAAACCCGAAGGAAGGTAATAATCAAATTCTTCTAATTTCATTTTACACTCATCTGTTTATTTTTAGTATTTTTTTATAATATCTATTCCCTGATAATAATATTTTAAAATATCTTGATATTTGTATCCTTGAAGTGCCATACCATATGCGCCCCATTGGGACATTCCAACTCCGTGTCCATTTCCTGAACCGGAAAACAGAAAGTTGAAAGGAGTGTACGATTCCATGATTATTACCTTAGGTACTATTTTATCTTTTTCTTTCTTTTTCTCTTGTTCCTGTTTATTTTTCTTCATCAATTCAAGCAATTCCTGAATAGTCCAATCTTCCTTTTGTTCTAAAATTTCCTTTATGGACTCTTTTTGCTCTTCTTTGTTCTCAATTTCCTTTTTATCTTCTATATCTTCCGTAATATTCAATTCTTTCCCGATTGCTTCGATATTAAAAAGTGTACTCCTGATCAAATCTGCCCCTATTAAACTTCTAAAATCATTAGTTTTCATATTGATAACTTTGTTGTTGTCAGCAGTAAAAACTAACTCGCCTATCCTGCCGGTTTCACTTTTTTTATTTGGTTCAATAGAAACAACTGAATTTATCTCATAACCTTGTTTTTGTAGTTTTTCTGTCAAATCTTTTTCGTTTATGGAGTAAGACCAGGTGTGGTGCGGAGGAGAAACTTTTTCTTCAAATTTTGATTCTACACTTCTTAAATAAGGCTCAAAGCTCCCCCAAACATTCTCACTATCCTCAGTATATCCTCCACTATCGGAATGATAGACTGCATTGATGGGCTTGCCTTTATAGGTAATAAATACTCCTCGAGTCTCGTCAACAGCTTTATTAGTTAAATGATCTTCATGGTTCACTCCTCCGTAAGCTTGACAATGGGTAGTGGCACATAGATTATAGCCTTGATCAATATGTTTATTTATATTAAAAATAGCGAAGGTTCTTGCTGCAACTGCTTGAGCCTTCAAGGCTTCTTTTAGCCAAAGAGGGGATATTTCTTTCTTCATAACACCATAAAGATATTCCTCAATACCGATGATATTGATGATATTCAATTTTCTATATTCTTTATCAATATTTATTTCAATATTTCCTCGATAGCGATACTTTTGTCCATTAATTATTACAATAATTTTAGTGTTTCCTACCGGAATAATTTTTATGGGGCCAGAATAAACACCTTTTCCCAAAATCTCTATGCCCTTATCATGAGGCAATAATTTGACTATCTTATTGTGTTCTTCGCTTATAAGATTATTTGATTTTAAATTACAAATTTTAAAAGAGCCATCTCCGCTTATATTGATTTCAGTTTGATTTAAGAATATACCCACTCGAAGTATTGGCTGTTTTTCTGCTGCTAAAACACCATTAGCAAATATAAGCAGTGAAAAAATACATAATATTCCTAAAAATAAAAAAAAAATTTTTGCCTTTCCTCTATCTATTTTTCTCAATTAATTTATCTCCTCTTTCAATTCCTCGTTCGTATTTCTTTTTCTTTCCTCATCACGGCAACGCCGTGATGCTACACACTATCCGCTGTACGCTCTACGCTAATTTGTTATTCGATATTATTTTCTATAACAATTTCCCCTGGGTATCTCTTTTTTTACCAAAATATTTATAGGTTAAATCTGTTGCTACTCTTCCCTTGGGAGTCCGATGAAGAAAACCTTTTTGCAAAAGATATGGCTCATAAACGTCACAAATAGTGTCCGTATCTTCACTGATGGAGGCAGCTAATGTTTGCAGACCCACTGGACCGCCAGAAAATTTTTCTACTATAGTAAGTAATAATTTTTTATCTATGCCACACAAACCGAAGTCATCAATCTCCATCATTTTTAAACCATAATCAGCGATTTCTTGGTTAATAACTCCTTCGCCTTTTATTTGAGCATAATCACGAAGTCTTCTTAAAAGTCTGTTGGCAATACGAGGCGTTCCTCTTGACCTTTCTGCAATCTTCTCAACTGCTTCTTTGGAAATTTGAACTTTTAAAATCTTAGAAGATCTTATTACTACCTGTTCAAGTTCATTTTCCTGATAATAACCAACTCGAGTTATAACTCCGAAACGGCTTCTTAGGGGTGAAGTAATTAACCCTGTACGAGTTGTGGCCCCAATAAGAGTAAATTTTGGCAAACTTATACGTATAGAACGAGCACTTGGACCTTTGCCGATTAGAATATCTAATTCATAATCTTCCATAGCTGGATATAGTATTTCTTCTACTGCTCGATTTAGTCGATGAATCTCATCAATAAATAAAACATCATTTTCCTGCAAATTAGTAATTATAGCTGCTAAGTCTCCTGCTCTTTCAATAACTGGGCCGGAAGTCATCTTAATATTGACTCCCATCTCATTAGATATTATATAAGCTAAGGTAGTTTTG
>JAHIPN010000033.1 GCA_018894595.1 bacterium | reverse complement strand
CGGACCGCGGGCTTCTTGTTCTGTATCGTTGGATAAAATTGGCTGTTCTAATCTGTTGAAATGAATACCATCTTTGCTTACTGCATAACCAAGACGATTAATATAGGGTCCTTCTTTACCATTGGGCGCAATATCGGCAGCTCGGTAGATCATATGTACCAAACCATTATCATATATGGCGGCACAGTTAAATACGGCAGTTGCCTCCCAGAGATGTTCTTTTTTGGGTAATAGGATAGGTTTATCAGAAAGTCTTTTTAGTTTTATCATTTAACTACCTTTCTTGCTTTTTAATATATTTGATATTTTTTAATATAATTTTTATACAAAATATAACATAGAATTAAAAAATAGTCTACAATTAGCTTTCCTTTTTCTTTGGCTTTTATGTTGATTTGACAATTACAATGAATGGGTTTTATTAAATCTTTAACCACATAATTTGATATGGTTTTAGAGATATTTTTTCTATATTTATTGTTTTCTCAGATATTATATCGAAATATTCTTTTTTACTTAAACCGTACTGATTTTTTATAAAAAAAAATTTCTTTATATTGTCTGTGACATTATGTAATGCTATTATTTTTTCCTTGCCATCCGGAGAAGTCCGTAATAAAGAAAAAATTCCTCTCTTCAAAAATAATACTTCTTGTTTTCCATTGGGATGAAAGGCTTTTTCAGATTTTCTTTTATAAATTAATTTCGTGAACTCAGTAAATATTTTATGTTCTCTGGAATCCGAATTTGCTAAATCTTCTTTTAATTTATCATATTGAAATTTTTTTCGATTAATAGTTCTTTTCTGACCTGTTTTCTCTACTCCTTCCAGATAATTTTCCGTTCCGAACAGGCTATGGATATAGATTCCCGGAATACCTAATAAAGATAATATTATTGCTTGAGAAGCTATAAATTTCTTTATATTTAATTCTTCACTATTTTTAGAATCGGCAACAGCACTATAATAGGTACTATTTATTTCGTATGGTTCTTTACTCCCATCTTTTGCAGTTTTATAAGATATAAATCCTCCTCTTTCTTTTATGTTGTCTGCAATATCTGTTATTTCTTTGTCTGTCAAAATAGCTTTAACCGGAACAAACCCCAGACCATCATGGGTAGCAAGCACATTAAAGAAAACTGTTTTATCAGAGACATTCTTGAGGCGGGAAGCCCATTTAAGAAGGCGGGAGACATCACCGGTGTAGAAGGTATGTAATACTAATAAGGGGAGGGCAAATTGATATACCAATTGGACTTCATTGCAGCCATTGCCAAAATAACTAATATTCTCTTTGTGCGGTACATTTGTCTGTGTAAGCAATAGTGTATCAGGAAAAATTTCATTAAGAATAGTTCTAATTAATTGAATTATATAGTGCGTTTCTTTTAAGTTAATACAACTTGTTCCTAATTTCTTCCAGATATGACCGATGGCATCCATGCGAATAACCCTGGCTCTTTTACTGGCATAAAATAATATTACATCGATGATTTCCAGTAGTACATTTTCATTTGCAAAATTAATATCTATCTGGTCCGGGCTATAAGTCGTCCAGAGATAAATATCTTCCCCTTTTCTTTCAAATTTTGTTAATAACGGATGGGTTCTTGCTCTTGTAACCGAAGATAGATCAGTATCTTTATCAATACTAATAAAATAGTCGTCATATTCGGGGTTGCCTTTTAGGTATTCTTTAAACCATATACTTTCAGAGGAAATATGATTGGCTACCAGGTCAAACATTAAATTGAATTTTTGACCTATATCCTCAATGTCTTTCCAGTCTCCCAAAGCCGGATTAACTTTTTTATAATCTATAACCGAAAATCCATCATCAGAAGAGTAAGGATAAAATGGTAGTATATGAATAATATTTGTTGCCTGTTCAAGATATTCATCGGCAAATTTAAATAAGGATTGCAGGGGATTTTTGTTGGCTGCTTGAATATTATCTCCATAGGTAATTAAGACAATATCTTTTTCATTTAAAAAGTCAGCTTTTGGAATTTTGCTGGCACTATTCTTCTGATATTTATCAATTAATTCATTAATCTTCTTGAATGTATTTTGAGCCCTATCCCTGCCATAAAGGAATACCAGTTTGTTTATTGTTATTTCCCGACTTATTTTAGGTACTGACATATTATACTGCTTCTCCGATATGGTTTTTCAATAATAAGAGCAGATTATTTGATAAGGTTTCATCGTCCTAAGTAGAGTCTCTGATAATTAATTTTGGTTGAAAAATAATTCTTTGACTTTTATGATTCTCGGGATCTTTTAACTGTTGAGTTAAAATTTTTATTGCCCCATTCGCCATCTTTCTTACAGACTGGCTAATCGTTGTCAGGGCTGGATAATAGTACTCTGATAGTGGAATATTATCAATTCCAAGCACCGCAATATCCTGGGGTATT
>JAHIPN010000032.1 GCA_018894595.1 bacterium | reverse complement strand
ATCGGTTCTTCTGGTACAATTCTTATCGTCTTTACAGTAGGTGTCTCGGATATAACTCCTGTAATTTCAGCCTTAATAGGCCTATATGGATTTTCAATCTTATACATCATATACCAATCTCTTAAGGACCTTCCTTATATCTATTTTCGCCGGACAAGCAGATATACAACGACCACAACCTGTACAAGCATAAATATCAGCAACTTTTGGGAAAAAATCAAATTTCTTCTCAAATCTGTTCCTCAATCTCATCCATAATTCTGGACGGGGATTTGCGCCACCCGCAACCCGTGCAAAATCTTTTATCATACAGGAATCCCAGATACGCAAACGAGCCATTCGGTCTTTATCTTTCTGATCATAAAGTAAAAAACAGTGGCACGTAGGGCAGATTGTATTACACGCTCCACACTCAACACAATTATTCCCTTCATCAGCCCAGATATTAGATTCATATCCTCTTTCTATAATATTCTTAAATGAATCCTGATGTGGGATATTGTTTTCTTTTATATTTTCTTCCACTGCTTTAATTACTTTTTCTCTCTGCTTATCTCTTCGGGATATAAATTCTTTTTCCCCTTTTTCAAAAAGAGAAGAGTATTTCTCAATAAGGTCCTTTCCCTTTTGAGAGCCAACCTCGACAATAAAATCTTCTCCTACCATAGAAAGATTTATATCGAAATTTTCAAATGGGTAAGGTTTAACATTTAATGCAAGGCAAAAACATGTAGCTATAGTAGAAGTACAATCTGCAGAAATAATAAGGTTATTTTTACGCATATTAATGTAGAAAGGATCCTGGTAATCATGATTTTCGAATACATAATCCTGTATTTGCAATCCTTTGAGATCACAAGCTTTCACGCCAACTATACAATAAGGTTTCTGGATTGTATGAGGAATATCAGACTTGAAGTTTTCGGCAACGATTTCACGTGCACGGAAGAAAAAAGATTTTAGTGGTTCAAAGGCTCGCACCTCACCGATAACAATATCATCAGTGAAGTCAATATACTTTTTATAAAAATACTGATCGCCTTTTTTAACAGGGACGTAAACATCATAATCGCTCTTTAAGTTTTCGAGAAATTTTGCAAAATTACTAGAAGAAATATACTGCATATTAATGCTTCCCCTTGTATAACAATTGCAATATTTTAGTTTTCTTAAACTTATATTACTGTTACTCTTTTTTGGTCTTTAATAAAAATCTTTTCTTTTTTAAAAATAGTTTATATTATCTCTATCCGCTTTGTCAAATTTTTGTGAAAAATATCACAAACAAATTAAAAACAAAGTAATTATATCACTGAGACAGGTAGTATGTCAACCCTTCAAATTCAATAGATAAGTCTACATTGTGTATTTTAATTTCCGGGGGCAATACGATATGGACGGGAGCAAAATTTAAAATGGCTTTAATCCCGCCGGCAACCATTTTATCTGCCACTTCCTGGGCCGAATCAGCCGGTACTACTAACATTCCAATATTTATATTTTCCGCCCGGATAAATTTTTCTATCTCTTTTATATCGTGAATAAAAATATGGTCAAGTTTTTTGCCAATTTTCGAGGGATTATCATCAAAAATTCCCTTGATTATAAAGCCCCTCTTCTGAAAGCCTTTATAATTTACCAAGGCCTTGCCTAAATTCCCTGCTCCGGCAATGATAACTGACCACTTTTTATCTAATCCTAATATCTTTTTTAATTCTTTTCCAAGATCTATTACGGGATATCCGATTCCTCTTTTGCCAAATTCTCCGAAATAAGCCAAATCTTTACGAATTTGTGCTGAATTTATTCCGGTCATTTCGGCAATTTCAGATGAAGAAATATATTTTGGCTTTCTTTTATCTATATTTTCAATTAATTTTTCTAAACAACGATGGCAGATAGATAGCCTGTTTATAGTGACGGAAGGAATATTTTTTCTCTTCAAACTTATATTTCCTTTTCCTATCTAGTTGTTACGAAGATGGGGTAACCTAATTCCTTTAATTTTTGCGATATATTTTGGGCTTCCTCATAACTTTTAAATTCTCCCACCTGCGCTTTGTAAAGAGTTTTTCCTTTAACCACATAAGTCTGGTATCCTTTGTCTCTTATCTCTTTAGCTAAATTTTGGGCGTTTTCTTCTTTTGAAAAAGCTCCTACTTGAACAGTATACACCTTCTTGTTTTCAACTGTTTCAGACTCTTTTACTACTTTTACTTCTGGAGTTTTAGTCGTGCTGGGCTCGGTAAGCAGTGGCTTCTCTTCCGGAGTAACCTCTTTTTTTATTTCTTCTCCAGGGGATTTCTCCTTTTCTTCAACCTTT
>JAHIPN010000302.1 GCA_018894595.1 bacterium | reverse complement strand
TATGTTCCAGCAAACCCTTATAAAAAAAGGGTTACAGATTTTTTTCTTAAGTCAAAGTCCAGTATTTCTTAAGTCAAAGTCCAGTATTTCTTAAGTCAAAGTCCAGTATTTCTTAAGTCAAAGTCCAGTATTTCTTAAGTCAAAGTCCAGTATTATAAAATTTACTCAATTTATCTTAATTCTTTATTCTTTTTATTAGAAATTATTTCTTTATCTTCAAATAGTTTATATTCAAAAAAACAACAAAAAGCTAAAAATAAAAGCCACACATACCAAGTTTTTTCCCAGTCGTAAGGATCATAATATCTACGGGTAATAGCAGGAGGAGGTTGGTAATCATATCCTTCTGCTTCTGCTTCTGCTCTCTTAAAAAGTTCAGTTATATTGTCCATATAGCCTGGAGTAATAACAACGTCAACACTTATATAATATGCAATAGTGAAGGTAACCAAGAAAAGTAAAACTGGAATAAAAATTGCCAAAATTGCCTTTTGTTTCCAATTCATCCATAACCTTTCTTTTTTTATTATCCTTTTTATCCTTTTTATATTAGTATTTTCTGTATTATTAGAGATTTCTTTTTTAATATAGGAATTTTCTTTATTAATAGAAATTTTAGGAGTAACTAATGGATCATTACAATTACTACAAAAATTAGCATCCTCTTCATTCTCAAAACCACATGCAGGGCACTTAATATTCATAATTACTATACTCCTTTTATTAATAGTTATTTATATGAAGCATTTTGAATCATTTAAGTAAACTATTTAACTGGCAACGGGTAGTCTCCACTCAGATACTTTTTAAAATTATCTTCCGTGATATACCATTTACCGGTAATTTTTTGCCCTTTAATTTTTCCTTCTCTAAAATAAGCTCTTATAGTAGGCTTGGTACTTTTTAACATCTCTGCAACTTCATCCACACTATATAATTTTAATCCGCTAATTTCTAAAGGCATTTTCTCTCCTCCTATCTATTAAAATACAAATAAACATTAAAACGTTTTGACGCTTAAACGCTAAAGCTCTTTATCGTTTTGACGTCAAAACGCTAAAACGTCAAATATTTTCACTAATTAATTTTTCAACAATTTCACTTAATTGCATATTGTTTTCGGCAGCATAAATTTTTAGTTTCTTTGATTGACTGGAAGATAAATAAATAGTATGCTTTCTTTTTGTTTCTGGTTTTTTAACTTTTTCCCGCTCTAATGTTTTAGAGCTTTGACTCTTAGGCGTTTTAGCGTTTAAGCGCTTTGACGTCATAACGCTTTGACGCTTAAGTTCTTTAGAGTCTTTTTTTTCTTCCCTGGTATCCTGGATCCAATTCAAAGAAGATTCTTTAAAAGGATCACTACCTAACCGTTCTTTTTTTGCCATTTATTTAACCTCTTTTTATAATTTCCTTACAAAGACCTAAATAATCTTTAGCTCCATAACTATTAGATTTATATTCAAAAATAGATTTACCAAAGCTTGGAGCCTCGGCCAAAGATATATTATCTCTAATTAAAGTATTAAATAGTTTATTGCCAAAATATTCTTTTATTTTTTCTACCACTTCCCGGTTAAGATTTTTTCTGCTGTCAAACCTCGTGGCTATAATTCCAGTTATTTCTAAATCTTTATTTAGTCTTTTCTTAACTATTTTTATCATCTCTAGAAGCTTTGTCATCCCTTGTAAAGCCAGGAATTCTGTCTGTAAAGGTATGTAAACTTCTTGAGCAGTGGTAAGAGCATTTAAAGTTAAAAGACTTAAACTGGGAGGACAGTCTATAAATATATAATCAAAATTTTTAAATCCTTCTATGGTTTCTTTAAGCAAGAATTCCCTACCAGCTAATCCGGAAAATTCTATCTCGGCTCCCGATAAATTAAGAGAAGAGGGGACCAGGCTAAGACCATTTCTTTTAATGATTGTTTCTTTTAGGTCGGCTTTCCCTTTTAAAAGCTCATATACCGTGTTTTTAAGCTCGTGAGCAGGTATTCCTAAACTATAAGTTAAATGTGCCTGAGGATCTAAATCTATTAATAAAACACGCTTATTTAGATTATTTAAGCCTGCTCCTATATTGATGGCGCAAGTAGTCTTACCCACCCCACCTTTTTGATTGATTAAGGCAATTATTTGCATGGATTTATCCGTTTATTTGACCTCATTATTTTCTATAAAACTTTTCTTTTTTCTTTTGAAACTATTACATAACGTTACCAGCGTAAAAGAAGTTTTTGTGAAACAAAAATTTGGGTGAACCCAAAGGGCTAACCTTTTATGCTGTGTTATACGCAGTTGGTCGCTTTTCGTCATTGGCAAAATTCATCCATTTTCAAGATTATTATGATTCACATGCACATAATACTTGCACTACATCTGCTAAATATTCCTTTTTGTTTTTTCCAGCAGGTAGCAATTCACCAGTAAAACTACTTGAGTAGTTATCAATTAGGTAGGTTATAAAATCATTGAGTTTTCTTTCTTCACACTCAGATTCAATTAGGTTATTATATTTTAATCTCAAATCCCTATCTCTTTTTAATAGGTCCATAAATATCGTCATAAAGTTCTTACCATTTTTGAGTAACTGTGCCCTTTCGTCAATAGCAACTAGTTGAGATAACCATATATCATCATATCTAAGAAGTAAGAGATCAGACACCGAATATTCTTTGCGAAATATAGCTTTGGGTATATCATTTCCATAAAGTGCGCCAACTCTCAATTTGAGTCCACTATTGGGCAATTTTAAATCAAAAATTAAATTATCATGGTCCTCTTTTTCTAGTTCTAATATTGGATTAGACCGCAGAAAATTTTTCAGATCCTCATAACCCTCTAAATTGGAAGAGAAAAACCCTCTTTGTTTATCTCCTTCCTTTGTAGCAGGTGTGCCCTCGACATTAAAAAGTATACCAATATAAATCTCAAATTTTTCTATATTAAAGTGCGCAAGTAAATCTGATAAGGAATATTTTTTATTTTTATAAGAATAAATTAAAGTTTTATTTGCCAGAATTTCTAAAATTGTCTTAAATTTTTTTGTCCAGATTTCTCTCCTACCAGAAGTACCACCTGAGTCAACTCTATTCTTTAGTTCAACTAAAATTAAACTACAATCTTCAGGAAGAAAATTACCCACATCGGTTGTTTCATCTTCTTTACCTAACCAGTCCCATTCTACATTTCTCAATATACTTTTATCTTCGGGTGTCAACCCCGCCTGAGTAAAAATGCCTTTCTTCTTATGTAATTTAGGGTATTCAAACCATATTGGTAATTCGCTCAACTTAATGTTCATAGAGCACGTTTCCATAACCAAAGAGATTTTCTTTTCTACATATTTCCCTTTTCCACCTTGACTATGTTGATAATATGAAGTTATACCCAACAGGGCTTCATAATAGTGTTTTATATCTTCTGATATACTTTCTAATCCATCAAAAGCTCTTGATACAGGATCAAAATCTATTGCTTGTTTTTCTGTAGCAAGATTCACAAAGTTAACCAATATGTTTTTATAAGGCTTATATAAAATCAAATGCCCTAAATCAAGATCGCCCTCTCTTTTTATACAGAGAAGATTTCTTTTTATAATCATATTTATTTCCCCTTCTCACAGATTATTACACTTTCTCCTCTTATTGCCCTATTACGAGCGCCCAAGAGAGGATTAAATATCAACTTTTCAAATTTAAAACCCGCTTCTTCACAAAACTTTTTAGTTGTAATGGTTGTCGGGATTTTTTTGCCATTAACGGTGCTATCTCCAATTATGATTGCTAACTTACCCCCAGGTTTTAATGACCAGTAGATATTTTTTATGGATTCTTTTAAGTCCTCATAATACATAGCAACCCTCGGAGGCAATCCGTTATAATTATTTTTTGGGTATCTACTATTTTTCATTCCCAAATATTTTGATTCAATCTTTTTCATATCAGCACCTAAATAATCATAAGCAATCTTATCTTTTCCCACATAATCTATAGAAAAATAATAAGGCGGACTTGTAATGCAGGCATCAAACTTTTCTTCCATTTCACTCATATTTTTAAGTTCAAGCATATCCCCTTCTATGATTTTGGCAGGTTCAAATTTAAGTCCATATTTTTCTTTAATCTGCATAGTATTTTTATAGCAGTCTCTTAGGTAATTTAATTTTTCAATAAAGAGACCTACTTTCCCTTTTCTGTTATATCTCGAAGTCCTTACAAAGGCGTCAACCGTATCAAAATATACTGCCAACATTAACTTATGAATTAAAGGGTCAGTATGCTCCCATCTTCTATTTTCTATTACCTGTAAAATATCTTGTAGTTCCTTTGGTGCAAAACTTAATTTCTGTTCATCAATAAAAAGTAAATCATTTTTCAACTCAGATAAAATGATTCCCATTGGAGTAACATCTATGCCTACACTTTTAATTCCCATAAGAGAAGCCTCATGTGTGGTAGTTCCAGAACCGTTGAAAGGATCTAAGAGAAGTGAACCATGATTCAACTTGAAAGCATTTATTAAAGTCCGAACGATGCGAGGATAAAATTTACCTTTGTAGGGATAAAGATTATGAAACGCATAAGCATTAGTATCGCCGAATTTATCCACTAAGTCAGTATAAAGGGTTGTTTTTCCTTTAACTTTTTCAAGATGGGCTATTCTTAATCTTATATAATCTTCATCGCCTTTGAGATTAACTACTCTATTTATTGAATCAATGGTATATTCTTCAGTTAACCCTTGTAGTTCTAAATCTAAAAATTCCAAATCAGCTAAGGTCTGCATCCAGAAGCCAAATATTGTATCTCCCTTAGGGATAACATAACTTTTAAATTCTTTAGCATAAGCATCCATTATCTCTTCGTAAGATGGAAACTCATAAGTGCCGAACATGGTAGTTTGTTTTGGTGTTTGTTTTTTTGAATCAGTTTTCTTAATCATATTTTTCCTCTCATTTTAACATTTAATTTTGCCAATGATATCTTATTAAACTTTTTTTCCTTTTTCAAGCGAACAATTGCATATAACGGTTTTGGTATATCTGAAGTTTTTGCCAAAGGTAAAAATTTGGGCGAGCGTAAGCGAGCCAGATATACCATGCTAAGTGACCCGAGCAACAGCGAGGGCGAGCAACCCGAAGGATTGCAAAGAGTTGCCCATCGTCCAAATAAGAATCTTATTTCGCCTTTATGAATATTAACCGTTTACTATCACCTCGTCCTTCAATTTTTATATAACCGTCGTCTTTTAAAATTGTTACAGATGCTCCGATACTACCAGACGTTTTACTTTTGCAACTAAATTGTGATACGCAAGTGCTTTTTAGTTCGGCGTATGTAACTTCCCCCTGCTCTTGAATATATTTTAAAATCTTTGAGATTAAATTGTTTGGGTCTTCTAATTGTTTTTGATAACTTCCACGATAACCCAACTCAGATTTAACGTAGTTCATTAGGTGCGGGGGAATTGTCTCTTTACTAGGAGGTTGTGGCAATCTAAGATTTGACCATATTTTTGAAATTTGCTCATTTTTACTGGACATTATTTTGTTTAACTCTGCGTTTAAATTACCAATTTGAGCCTCAATCTCATTTCTGCTTTGTGTCAGCTCCTCAATTTTTGCCCTAATATCTTTTTCCTCATTATTTGTGTTTTCCTCAATGCTCTTAATTTTGTCTTCTGCATTCTCTATTTCATTTTCTCTTTCAATAATGTGGCCCTTTGCTTTCCCGCTCTTAAGATTGTCTCTTGAGAGTACATTCCAAAGTATTTGTGCGATATCCTCTTCATTGAAATCTTTACGATTTATACGGTATATTAGACTTTTTTGGAATGTTGATCTATCTCTCCAAAAATAGCTAAAAATCCTTATTTCGCTACCATTGGCGATTATCCCAAGTGGCGGGCGTTCCTCGTTACAATACCGTTCAAGTTGCTGTAATTCTCCGTTCAAATTTTTATCATAATTTTTTGTCTCTACAACCAATTTACACGAAGGGTCTAATTTTTCAACTAAAGCATCTTTCCATTTGTGTTCAAACTGCAATCTTTCATGACCGAGTGCCTCAAATAATAGCACTATAAAATTAATCTTTACATCTTCTTCACTCGCCCCGATGGCCTCTCTTGTTAATGTTCCAATTTTTTTTATCTTCTCTTTATATTTTTCATCCAATGTTCTCACCTCCAGATGAACGATGGGCAATTTCACTTAACTTAAAATAACCGAACTACTTCGTTTATGCACGAACCACTGTATAAAAAATAGATATTTTTTATACGGATATTTAGCTTAAAACTATTAAAATAAAGATAAATCTATATTCTTAACCTTATTATCTTTATAATGAGCCATCCCCTTATAAAGAGAATTTTCCAATATATATTTAATGGTCCCAGCATACCACTTGCCACCTCTTGCAGTAGGTACGCCTTTTTCATTTAGTTCCCTGGCTATTTCTCTTAATCCCATTCTCTTATATCTTTTCATTTTAAAGATCATTCTAATTATTTCTGCTTGTTTTTCATCTATTATTAATTTTTTGTTTTTTGTTTTATATCCTAAAGCAGTAGCTCCTCCGGCATAACCGCCCTTTTGAGCCTTATTAATCCTTCCCCCGCTAAGTCGCATAGTGATAAAAGCTTTCTCTAATTCAGATACTATTCCCATAAATTGCCGGAAGGCCTTTCTCATCGGATCATTGCTATCTAAATGAGGCTCCTCTATACTGATAAGCTTTTTATTTAATCCCTCTAATTTTTTAATTAGATGCTCTTGTATATAAAGATCCCTGGCCAATCTATCTA
>JAHIPN010000301.1 GCA_018894595.1 bacterium | reverse complement strand
TGGTCCAATACATTATTCGGATTTAAAATAAATAATTATTACTATCGAACCGCACTCTAAATGATGGAAACCTTTATCCTACATATAGAAAGCCCTTCGACTTACTCGCCAAAGGGCTTTCTCGTTCTAACGAGCTCCCCCAACAGAACGATTTTCGAACTTTTTGTATGAGTGGTGAGACTGAAAAAGTGTATCAAGAGTTAGAAGAAATAATTTGTAGTATTTGTTAATCGTTTGGAAGCAGTTTTTACCTACCCTGTCCTTTTGGTTGATTGGGGCTATTATTTGCATGAATTTATTTCTTTATTTATTATTTTATCCAATTCAATGAAATGATGGCGTATAGCGTTCTGAGGGTACAAGAAGTTGCCCGGAGCACCAAGCGGAGGGCAATTTGACTGGAGCCGAAGGCGGAACCTTGTACTCTCTGTTATGTACCGTTTTGCCATTTTTTCTCCAAAGTAAAAAAAATAAATGCAGGTTTCTCTAATAATCTTAGATAAATATCAGGAGCTAATTTCTTACACTTTAATGTTGGTAATGGTTCTTCAATTGTAGTAATATTAAATTTTGAATTCAAAAAAGGTTTTAGTATATCTGTTAATGGTCTGGTATAATAATGGACTATAAATGGCTTTTCTTTTGAGCCCCATGTATCTTCAACAAAATAGTTGGCAAAGTAGCTTTCTTTTTTTAAGTATAAAAAATCCGTAAATGGATGATGAGTTGAGATATATAATTTACCATTGTTTTTTAGCACACGATAAAAGTCATTAATAATTGTTTCCCAGTTTTCTATATAATGTAAAACTAGTGAACAAATTATAAAATCTTGTGAGTTAGATTCAATAAAAGATAATCCGTTCCTCAAATCTGCTTTAAATAGTTTTATTTTTTTTAATTTATCTTTTTTCTTCACATAATTTAACATATTTTGACTGGCATCTATTGCAATTACATTCGCATTTTGTTTCAAAGCATGAAAAGAATAAAAACCAGTACCACAACCTACATCAAGAATATCTTTATTTTCAAAATTATCAAATATAGATAACATATATGGCCTTTCGTAAAGATTATTCCATGATAATTCATTATCAGCTTGAGCGGTATAAATATCAGCGATACTATCATAATTTGTTAGTTCTACTGGATTATGCATTTTTTAGATCCTCCATGGTAAAATGGCACATAAAATAACCGAACTACTTCGTTTATACACGGACCACTGTGTAAAAAATAAGTATTATTTACAGGATAATAAAAGCAAAGGCTTTAAACTAAAGCCAATTCCTTATTCTTAACTTTATTGTCCTTATAATGAGCTATTCCCTTATAAAGAGGATTTTCCAGTATATATTTAATGGCCCAGCATACCACTTACCGCCCCTTGAAGTAGGAATATAATTTTTCTATATTCATTATACTACAAATCTTTTAAAAACTCGCTTTTTTAATAATAAAGCCCTTCAGCAAAAGGCCAAAGGGCTGGAATTAGCAAGCTCCCCCTATTGGTCACGTTCAGAACTTTTAAAGAGGATATGGCAATAGAAAATATTAGATTAAATCAGTTGGTTTTTCAGTAAAGATACAAAACTAAGCGTTATTTGTCTTCCCTACTAAGACGATTTTCGCAACTTTTGTATGAGCTATGAAACTGAAAAAGTGTATCATAAGTTAGAAGAAGCAATTGGGATCTGTTAAGAATTTACATAGGCAGAACCTCTGATAAAGAAGTTCTGCCTATGTTATTGTCAGGCTCCCCGGACTGTAACATAGACAGAACTTTTATATCTAAATTTTACTTTCAAACAGTAGTAGAAAAACCTTCTTCTCTTAAGAAAACATATAGAAATCCTATCTATTTAACCAGAGAATATAAGCATATGATTGAATCGGGAGAAGTAAAAAATCATGCAGAACTTGCCAGAATAAAAGGCATCTCAAGAGCAAGGGTTACACAAATTCTAAATCTATTGAGGCTTGGTAAGAACATTATAAGTAATCTTGAACAAATTGGGGATCCGATAGATAGAAAAGTAATATCTGAAAGGGAACTACGTAAAATCATTCATCAAGAATAATGTAAATGGTT
>JAHIPN010000300.1 GCA_018894595.1 bacterium | reverse complement strand
CGAGCGACCAACGGGAGCGTGGCAATCTCAAGTAAGACAAACGTTATATTGTTTCCTTATGTCATTCCCGCTTCTTTTTATTGTCATTCTTTGGGCGTATGCAATACGCCCCTACAGTTTTTATGTTTTTGTAGGGGCACAATGGATTGTGCCCTTCCCTACATTTTTTATTATTTTCTAATGGGCACGATGCATCGTGCCCCTACATCTATAATTCTTTAATAATAACAAATTTTACCATAAATAAATTTTTGTAGGGGGCGGATTCATCCGCCCCGTCCTTATTGCGGGCTTGATAAATCAAGCCCCTACAGTACTATTTTGTGTGTTTTTTGGGTTACAATAATAATATAGATGGCCTTACTGATTTTAACATAGCTGCCAGATGAGCGTCAATTAATTACATTGGATACCGCTCCTGAACCAATCTCGCCGGATATGCATAATCCGGTATTAATTCCAATCCTTGCCTTTAAACTTTTTACTTTATTACCAATTTTTATCTTTCCATTTTCTTCTATGGATTTCATTATCTCTAAACTTGCTCTTGCCGCTCTTTCGGGGTCATCTTCATGGCTAAAAGGTGTCCCAAATATAGCCATTAATCCATCGCCTAAAAATTTATTGATGCTCCCACCATATTTATCTATTATACTAACTATCGGTTTAAATATATTATTTATTATTTCAGTAGCTTTTTCCGGATCCAGTTGATCAGCAAGTTTAGTAAACCCTCTTATATCGATAAATATTATGGTAGCTTCACTTCTTTCACTCGGTAAGCTTTCCTTCCCCTCTAATATTCTGGAAGTCACTGCCTTAGGGACATAAGGTGTAAATAATTCTAATATTTTGTTTTGTTTTTTCTCTTTCATTTTTTCTTTTTCCATTTTAAATTTCTCGTTCCCTTTCCCCTCGGAGGGAGAGGGGTAGGGTGAGGGGGAAATAAATAAAGAATCAATATTAAAGGGGACAGACTGCTTTTTGCATTTATCTTCTTCAAAAAGTAGCCTGTCCTCTTTATTCACCCGATTATATTTTTAATAGAACTTATAAATTTTTTAGCTTCATCAAACCAAGACCCTACCTCTTTTTTATCAAAATATACTAAATCCGCATAATCCCCTTTTTGCCGTGTATCAAAAAGCTTATCATAAAATTTTCCCATTTCTCTATTTATTAATCCATTTTTTACAAAATTCTAATGGAAAAGTGCTCTTACACCACTATGTTTAGAAGAGGAAAGTCCTTTAGAAAGCAAAAGTGCAGTAACTGCGTAAAAGCATGCATAATAAAGGCGATTAACAAAAGTATTTATATGATCTTTTTCAAATAAAATTAAAGCTTCCTCAAGGGATTCATCAGCTCGATTTAATCGATAAAGGACTAATGTCCTAATTTCTTTTTTCATATTACTAAGCCTTCTCTTTCTACATTTTGGCGAAAAGGCATTTCCTTATATAAGACACTATCCCAATCACTTAAATGATACACATTTAGAGTAAGAACACAACCAGTCTCAATTTCTATAGGAAATAATTGTTGGCGAAAAATATCCTCCTCTTTAAGGGTTACTGGGTGGTCTACTAAAACAAGTAAATCATAGTCAGATTCAGGAACGGCATTTCCCCGAGCTCTTGAACCATAGAGAATAACTTTTGCCTTAGGAGAGATCTTATAAATAGATTCCCGACAACGCAATAATAGTTTTTTTTCCTTTTCTGAAATATTTAGGCATTTAGAAAGTCGCCGCATATTATAACCTCTAAAATTATTAATTGGATTTAGCCATATAGTAGATATACTTAAAAAATATATTTATTTCATAATATCATTTTTTTGTTTTGTTTACCAGTTTTTCAGCATCTTGTCATATTGTATAAATAATAAAAGCGGACAGGCTACTTTTACAATTTTTTTAAGTAAAAAAGTAGTTTGTCCCCTTTTATTTGATTTTGTATTTTATTAATCGCTATCTGTAGCTTTCTTTAAATCTTTAACAGATGTAAAAGAAGAATACTTTCCCTCTTTAAACTCTTTCTCTGATTCTCTAATCTCCTTCTGGCATCTCTCACTAAAGAAATATGCCTGGTCTTTATCCACAATAACCCCTGGGGAAATAACTATCTTATTGTCTTCTACGCTAAATCTTACAATATCACCATCTTCGATATTTAAAATTTTCCTAATTTTACTGGGGATAGTAAGATGGCCGTTTCTTGCTATTCTACCAATTACTTCTAACATCTTCCGTTCACCTCTTTTTTCTAATTCACTCCTTACTGTTCTATTCAAAATATAACACAAATTACAAAATATATCAATATGTTATTTACATAAAATGCCATTGCGATGGGCATATAAAAGGGGACAGGCTGCTCTTACAATTTTTCGTGTAAAAAGTAGCCTGTCCCCTTTTATTCCAATTATCTTTTAATAAATTTTATCTATTTCTATTCTTATTAAGGAGAAGGAGGACATCCGCAATCAATTTTAATTTTAACACTATCGTAAGCCTTATATCCATTAGCATCTGTTATTGTTAGTATGACAATAGCAGTATAATCAACGCCACTACTGGAATACGTATGACTTGTTGTGATGTCCGTTCCCGTACTGCCATCACCAAAATCCCAGATGTAGCTGACAATACCACTTTCTGAAGTAGATTCATAAGCGTCAAAATATACTGTTAGAGATGGAGCAGTAACAGTTACAATTCCGTCTACTTCAGGTGGTGTAGTATTTATTACTGCAGTTGGTGCTTTTTCAACTTTGATCTTAACACTGTTATAACCTTTCTTTCCGTTAGAATCAGTTACAGTCAATATAACAGTGTAAGTACCAATATTAGAATATGTATGACTTTTTGTAATTCCGGTAGATGTAGTTCCGTCACCAAAATCCCACGTATAGCTTATAATTTCAGCCTCTGATTCAGATTCATAAGCATCAAAATATACTGTAAAAGGAGCAGCTCCAGTTACAATTCCGTTTTCATCTTCAGCAGGTGTAGTATTAATTTTTGCAATTGGTGCTTCAGGTTCATTTACAGTTATAATTACAGTATCACATCCGGTATTTCCGTAAAAGTCAGTTACTGTTAAGGTGACAAAATATAATCCAGAATTATCATAAGTATGGTTTTCTATAATATTTGTACCTGTAGTTTCGTCTCCAAAGTCCCACGCGTAACTTTCAATTCTAGTTGAGGCATCTCCAGGTTCATTATCATAAGATTCAGAGGCATTAAAGACAACGGTGAATGGAGCTGTTCCTGTTGTATCAGGTAAAACGTTAATTACTGCAGTTGGTGGATAAAAATCTATTCCAGGTTGAAGTGCTGGAAGGCCAAAGGTAACTGGTATAGAAATATCATGACCTGCTCCATCCGTTCCTATTAAATTAATAGTACAGGTAATTTCAGTAATAAGGGGGTTTGCGGTTAAGTAATCTTGAACTTCTTTAAAATAGATAGGTAAATTATCAATTGTAGTAATAGGTCCGGGCATACCCGGTGTATCTGATGGTTCTACATAGAAAGTTGCTCCTACTGTTTTGGACAAGCCATCGATTAAAGTTGTGCCTATATAATAGTCATAGCTGAAACCTTCACCAATAAATTCTACTCTATTTAGAGAATATACTTCAAGGGTAATAATACCTGTTCCAATATTAATTTCTGTATAATTTACTCTTATTTGTGCCTGGGGGTCAAAAATATTTAATAAACCTAGCGCAAACCAGTTACAGCCCACAAGTAAAATAATGAAACCTAATAATATTGTTATAAATAATATTTTATGCAAATTCTTTTTATTTTTATATTGCAAAGTCTTGTCCTCCCTTCAGTATCTGAATCATTTTATTATAATAATTAATTTCTTCTGGATTCCTGCTTTTGCAGGAATGACAGATGTGGGGGTTCGATTCATCGAACCCGTAAGGAACCGGGTCGGATAAATCCGACCCCTACAAAGATTTGCGGACTATTCTGTCATTGCGAGGGTGGCACTCAAGTAATATTGAGTGCCACCCATGGCAATATCAATTTTATTTTTGTAAATATCAGATTAATAATCTAATATATGAACAGTGATTAGAATGATTATTTCTGTTTTATCTTGAATTGTTTTAGTTCTTTTAAACAATTCTCCGATTATAGGAATATCTCCTAATAATGGAATTTTAACGATATCTTCTCTATCTGTGGTTTTAATTAAACCTCCTATTACTGCTATTCTATCAGGAGGAGTTCTAATTAATAATGCTGGTCCTTCTCCTTCTTTATACCCTATTTGCTGAGTTTGGATAGTTGGAAGATCTTTAACTTCTATCGCTCCAAGATAACTTTTTTCAGCTCTTAGGAGCATTGTTACTAACCCATCTGAACTTATCCATGGGGTAAGAGTCATATTCACACCAACATTTTCCCAAGTTATTATTTTTCCTCCTCCGGGGGGCTGTTCTTCATAAGGAACCCTTTCACCTGACAGGATAAAAGCTTTTTTCCCGTTAAAAGTATGTATTATAGGATTAGATAGTATATTTAATTTATTTTGACTCTGCAAGGCTCTTATTTGAGCTTCAATCAAATCAAATCTTTCTAAGGAACCTCCTAAGGTTATTTCGCCAATATTAATTTGACCTTCTTCTCCCCCACTCGTCCATTTAATTCCTAAATCTTTCTCCTTATTCAAAGACACCTCAATAAACTTAATTTCAATGCGCATTTGAGTTGCACGTTTATCTAATTTAGGAATTAATTCCGCTACTTTGTTTATTTCTTCACTTGTACCTTTTACTATAATTTCGTTTTGCCTTTTATCTATAATTATTCTTCCTTCATCAGGAATAATTATAGATAACATGCTTTGAATTGCATTTATATCTTCTTCATCAATAGCATTATCTATTTTAAAAGTTCTGGTCAGCAACTCCTCATCTATTGTACCTATAATTTCTTCTATCTTTTTAAGCTCCTCATTTGTCCCGGTAACAATAAGAGTATTCATTCTCGCGTCAGCAACAATACTAACCTGCGCTCCTTTTTTCACATAGCCATCTAATATAACCTTTGCCCCTTCTGCAGTAGCATTTTTCAACTCGAATATTCTGGTAATAAGTTCCTTATGTCCCTCTATTACTTCTTTCGCTGCAATGATAAGAGTATCACTTACCTCGGTATAACTTAATTTTTTATTCATTAAAATTAATTCAACCGCTTCTCTAAAGGTTTTATTGGAAAGATTTAGAGTTATTTTTCCGGTTACCGAATCATCAATCATTATATCTATTCCACTAAGCTCGGATAAAGCTCTAATTACATTAACTACATCTTCTTCAAATATTTTTAAATTAATTGGTTCGGTATAAGTATCTAATAGAGAAATTTTTGGTTCTTCTTCTTTTTCAATTTTTACTACTTCGCTCTTCACCGGAGTAACTGTAAAAATTTGCTCTTCTAGTTTTTTAAATTCAGTATAATCATAAACATCAATATATAATAACCTTTTATCAGAAGATAATTTTACTTCATAATTGGTTTTCTGGAATAAATCAATTACAAATCTGGTTATAGGGATTGGTTCACTTTCAAATTGACCACATCTTACCTGTTTTACAGAACCCATATTTAAAAATAAAATATTCTTACTCAATTCATCGATGTTATAAAGGGCATTCTTTACATCAATTATTATTCTTTCTGGTTCTTCTAAATATGAGACTTCATATTCTAAAATTGCTCCGCTTGCCTTAATAGTAAGATGGGTATAATTGGGCAATTTTTTGTACCAGATATTGGTTATACTTATATTTTGAGCACTAGCATTTGCCAAAAATGATGTTAATAAAAATAAAGTCAAAATAAAAAATAATAAACATGCTTTTCTTCTTGGTATAGAGAACAATCTTATCTCTTGAGATTGCTTCGTCGTTTCACTCCTCGCAATGACAGAGGAAGAACTACTCCTCGCAATGACAGATGGCAGAGATTGCTTCCCTGCTTGCGTGGGGATGGGTTTGCTTCGCTCCTCGCAATGACAGGGGTATCTTTTGAAATTTAATTGTTTATATTTATAATTCATCTTAAAAATCCTTGCCTCCTATTTTTAATGAAAAAAAGTATCCGTTAAAATCAATGATTACTTCATCCTTCTTAATTTCTTTAACAATATATCTTTCTGATATTATATCATATAAAATAGCAATATAGATTTCTCCGTTCATTTCAATAATAGCTACTTTTTTATCTTTTGAACCAATTATTCCCGATAGTTTTGTCCCCGGAGGTAATTCTGGTTTAGGAAATTTTAAAACCTTTACTTCTTTTACCTCTTCTACCTCTTCTGCAGGAGTAGAAGTTCTCACCTTCTGAAAAGGATTTCTATTACTTGGCGGCTTATATGGTTCATAAACAAATACTTTATATTTATATCCCTGCTCTCTCTCTTTCATCTCAATTTCAAATTCAGTTTCCTCTTTTACCGCAGATTCAACTTCTGCCTCAGGCATTACTGTAGTTGGAGCAGGAGTAGTTACTGTAACTGATGCAACAGGAGACTTCACAGCACTATCAGGAAATACAAGAGGATACCACCAATAAATTACACCTGCAGTTACTATAAGAATTAGCAAAAGTATTAACATTTTAGCCTTATTCTTTTTTCCTGTATCGGATTCTGACTTTTTGAACAAATTTTTAATTGATATTTTTCTCATGCCCTATTTAGAAACCTCACTTCTCAAGACATAAGCAAACATAATTACGGAGATATTTAATTTATCGGCTTCTTTTCCTGCT
>JAHIPN010000299.1 GCA_018894595.1 bacterium | reverse complement strand
CCTTATCTTAAAATCTGCAATCATGATATATTTTTTTACTATTAATTAATTCTTAATTACTTTATTCTATACTATCTTCTAAAAATCCTTCTTTTTTTTTAAAATAAAATTATTTTCCTCCAATTCTTCATCAATCTCCGTCCTCTCTCTGTCATTCCCGCGAAAGCGGGAATCTATCCTTGTGATGAGGTAAATATTCTCCTACCCCCCCCCTACTGGAATTTTTCCACTACCCTAATGGAAATTCTCCACTACCCCTAGTGGAATTTTTCCACACTAACAACAACAATTAATAACAGTAACAAATAGAACAGCAACAACATTAGGGTGTAATTTTTTCCTCTGCTGCTGTTGCTGTCCTTCTTTGTCATTCCCACGAAAGTGGGAATCTATCCTTATCTTTTATTGTTGCTGTTGCCTATTTTTTCAAATTTTTTTTCATTAGTACCCTGCGTTTTTGCCTCTTTTTTCATACTTATTAAGTAGAAGGAAAAATATTTTTTATAATTTTTTATCAACTACCCTGTAAAACGAGCTCTTTTTTGCTTCTATATAAGTAGAGGGGTAAATATTTCCCTTCTTACTCCCTCTCCCTCGGAGAGAGAGGGTTGGGGTGAGGGAGAATATTTTTCTGTCATTGCGAGGAGAGAAGCGACGAAGCAATCTCAACTCGTAACTTGCAACTTGCAACCCGAAACCTGTAATTAAAAAACTATTCAAAGGAAGGTAAAAACCATGGAAAGAAAAATACCAATTAACAAAACTAATTCATATACCACTATTCAGGACTACTTCTTGGCCCACTGGGTAAACGCAATCGGTCTTGGCCCAACTGTGCTCTACCTCCAGCTTTTAAGTTACTGCCATAAAGGAAAAGATACCGCCTGGCCTTCCATTAAGACTCTGAATAAAAGGATGGGTACCACCACCAAGTCCTTAATTAAATACCGTACTACTCTATTAGAATATGGTCTAATCAAAAAAGTAATAAAACAAAGATCTGCCTCCGGAGGATATGACCACAATCTTTATCAGATAGTCCTATTAGATAAAGAAAATATTCTCTATCCTCCGGCAGAAATATTACCGGAAGAAAACGAAGAGATTATCTCCGGGGTAGCAGAAGGATCTCCTTCCTCCAATCAAAATAATCCCAAGAAAATAGTTACTGATAATAAAAAATCTCTAAAAACAGAAAGGATAAAAGAAAAATTGAAAAAATTAAATCTGGATATAAAAACGATTAGTAAAATAATCTTAAATCATTCCTTAGAGGATATTGAGGAGAAATTAGACCTGCTCGAAATTAAGAGGAATGTAGTAAATCCCGCCGGTTGGCTCATCGCTGCCCTGCAAGCTAATTATCTTAATCCTGAATCATACAGAGAAGAAAATGATGAGGAAGAAAAAATAATAGAAACTAAAAAAGTGGAGCCGGAAAGCAAACCAATGAAACCAGAAAAATTAAATCTCAAAAAGAAACCAGACGAAGAAACAAAGAGATTATCTCGAGAAGAAGAATTAGAATGGATTAAAAAGATAAGAAATACTGTTTTAAAGTAAATAACCATCCCCCCCCATGTAATTCTCTACCGTAATAATTTTATTTTTAATATTGCATAATAATAATTTTATGTTACAATATTGTTATCATATGATAACAATATTATTTAAAATAACTTTACTCAGGAGGAAGTAACTACCATGGTAACCAATAATAATTCCCACAATTCAAAAATAATAAAACGTAAAGCCACCTACCGCATAAAAGGTGAACCTATAGAAATATTAGAAGATGTCCGAATTAATCTTAAAAATAATGAAGAAATTTTTGATGAGAAATTAGAAGATAAAAACTTAGAAAATATTTATAATCAATATAGAAAAAAACACTCTTTATTAACGCCCAATAGAATCAAAGAAACAAGAGAAAAATATGGAGTAAGCCAAAGAGCTTTCTCTCGAATATTAGGTTGGGGGGAGGTAACTATTCATAGATATGAAACCGGAGCTTTACAAGACCGGTCTCATAATGATGCATTAGTTCTATTAGAAAATCCTGATAATATGGAAACATTATTGGAAAATAATAAAAACAAAATAAATAGAAAAGATTATATAAATATAAAAGAAAATCTACAAAAATTAATAAAAGATGATATTGATAAAACATTAGAAGAAAATATCACAAAAAAATATTTTAATGAAGTTTTAGACGAATATTGTGGCTATTCTCAATTTAATTACGAAAAATTTGTTAATATGATTTTATTTTTTGCTGTCAATATAAAAAGATTATTTAAAACAAAATTAATGAAATTGCTTTTCTATTCAGACTTCGCTAATTTTCGTAACAATACTTTATCTATTACCGGATTAAAATACATTAAAAATTATTACGGACCTACTCCTATAAAATATGAACTCTTGCTTGGAGAATTATTTGAAAAATATATAACCTATCAAATTGAATATATTAAAACTTCTAAAGATAATGTTGAAGAATACGAATTTATAAAACCTCTTGAAAAACCGACCATGGGTATTTTTTCTCAAGAAGAAATAGATAGTATGGAAAAAGTACTAAATACTTTCAAAAACCTTACCTCTGAAGAAATAACCCAACGTTCCCATAAAGAAGAAGCTTGGACAAAACCAAAAGATAAAGAAATTATTAGCTACGAACATGCAAAAAATTTAACTTCTATTTAGTATTTAGTAATATTAATTACTAATTGAAACCACAAAAAAAGCTATTGGAAATGGTAAACTAAAATGCACCTAAGGTGGAAAATAAAAATGCATCTTTTAAGAGAAACAGTTCTTTACTAAGGGTTTTAAGATTTTACGAAGGTAAAAATAGGCCAAAAATAGGGGTCGTAATTGCCATTTTTTGAAAATTAATGCCCTTTAAAAGGCACTCTCCGTGCGTTTAAAGAGCATTCCCACCCTTTTGTGTCGTTCCCGCGAAAGCGGAAATCCATTATAAATAAAGCCTTACATGTCAGTACGAAGAGCATAGTAAGCCTGCCCCTGCGAAAGCAGGGGAAACAATCTCATAAGAATAATACTTTTCAAAGAACAGCCCTCATATTACATGCATTAATCCACAGATATAACTATGAAATTTTCTCTGGCGTTATCTATTAAATTTATTATAGCTCTAAGTTTGTCAATAATAAAGACCCCTTATCTCACTGGTTAAAATTCTCGGTCAGCCTGTTAAGACTTGAACCCAAAATTTTTTCTTGATATCCACCAACACACCAGGAACAATATCCCAGGGGTGAGGAGTGCTATTGCTATTGGATAGGGATAAGGTCGGGGAGAGATCATCCAGAAGTGCACCGCTAAGTTTGCCAGGTAGAAGACAATACTGATTGCTCCGCCCAATCCCTCCCAACGCCAGGCAAGGCCCAAACCTAAAACACTTAAGATTAAAGTGAGGGGGATCAGATTTTCTATAGGAGGATAGTCCTTCATTGTATACGGGTCTGCTGTACCGGTTTTTACCCAATTTATCGCGTAACCGGTAAGCATAATTAGGGTAAATACGATAATTACAATGCTCCAAATTCGAGCAATCCGCCGCAACCTAAATTCAATTTTGTTCATACTTTGTTTTTTCATAATAATTCACCCACCATTAATTATTGAATATTTTAGAAAATAGGAGACAGAGAGACACCTGTTTAAATAAAAATAGGTGTCTCTCTGTCCCTATTATATAGGGATCGTAATCTTTGGGACTCCTCCAAAATAGGTATAAGCTCGCACATGAGCATCTATCCAGTTTGGCATTTTCATATTATCATAAGCAGGTACTGTCAAAAGTAATATGAAAGAATATGAAAACTAAATTCCCCGGATTATGAAGAAAAATAATTTAATTAGGGACACATCCCATTTTATTGTTGTAGGGGCACGATGAATTGTGCCCTCGCCATATTATTACCTAATTTCTCCTAGGGGCACGATGCATCGTGCCCCTACATTACTATTTTGTGTACTTTTTGGGTTACAAATCATAATTATATATTCGACAAAGTTTTGGAAAATCCTTCTTTTTTGAAGAAAAAGTTATTAGTTAGAGGAGAGGGAAATATATTTTGATAAATTTGTATTAAAATATTTTCAATAAAAAAGGATTTTTTGATTTAAATGGCGAATTATGGTTATATAGATAATGGAGGAGATCGGGTTTGATAAATCAAACCCCTACATTAACTCATAGACAGGCGAGACGCCTATCCTCCAGGTAGAGGGATGAGCAAATGAAAAATATTGAAATAGAAAAAGACCCGGAGTTAAAAGATTTATTGGCCAAATGTAAAAATAAGGGATTGAAATTTGGTTTGGCCTTAGGAGGTGGCTCAGCCCGGGGATTGGCTCACGTGGGGGTCATTCAGGTTCTGGAAGCTTATCATATCCCCATTGATATAATTGCTGGCACCAGCATTGGTTCTGTGGTGGGTTCTCTTTATGCTGCTGGAGCTTCTATTGACCAGTTAGAAGAAGCTGCTCTCTCGATGAAGAAAAGTAAAACGCTTTTTTTAATAGACCTTGCCCTTCCTCATTCAGGTCTGATAAGTGGTAAACGAATAGAAGAAATGTTAAATGATTTAGCTTTGGAGGATAAAACTTTTGATGAGCTCAAGATTCCCTTCGCGGCTGT
>JAHIPN010000298.1 GCA_018894595.1 bacterium | reverse complement strand
TTGGGCTGAAACGGGAAAATGTGCGTTTATAATATCATTTACTGTCCTGCTTCGAGAAGAATAAGAAGGACCAAAATCACCGTGAAGGGCATTCCATAAATAATCAGTGTATTGTTTCCATAAAGGATCATCTAAACCATAGTAAGCCTCTAAATTGGCAATAATTTCTTTTGGTAATGGTTTTTCTCTATCGAAAGGCCCTCCAGGAATAACATGGGCTAAACCAAAAGTCACTAAAGATATTATCAATAAAACCGGTATAGCCCATAAAATTCTCCTAATAATATAGTTGATCATACTTCTCCTCCTTTTCTTTTTAATTTTTATTAGTTTATATTATAGCATTAGATAAATAAAAAAAGAATAATTAATTTATCTCTAATGTTACCAAAATATTATATCATAAAAAGAAAAAAAATAAAGGCAAAAAATAGCCATGCAATCCTCTTATTTTTATTCAAGGATGCATGGCTATTTTAAAGAAATTAAAACAAATCGATGTTTTTAAATTCTGCTATTTTGTAATTCTCCAATCCTTAATATGTTCTCCGCCCATTGGGGCAAAGGTACGTTGCAGATAAGGTTTGGTCATATTTACTATAGTGTAGAAATAGATAGGAGCTATACCGGCTTCTTCTTCACAGAGAATCTGTTCTGCTCTCTTATAGAGTTCTAACCTCTTCTCCGGGTCAAATTCACGAGCCGCTTCTTCTACTACTCTATCATATTCTGCATTATGCCACATAATCCTGTTATCACTATCGGTAGAATGGAAAACTTCATAAACCCAGTTATTGGCATCGGGATAATCAGCACACCAACCCAAACGGAAGATCTGAGGAGCATCCTCACTTAAAGTCTTAAGGTATACCTTCCACTCTTGGTTAGTTAAATTGACTTCTACCCCTAATACTTCCTTCCACATCTGCTGAATAGCCTGAGCAATCTTCCGGTGACCTTCTGAAGTATTAAACATCAAGGTAACTTCTGGAAGTCCTTCGCCTCCGGGATATCCTGCATCAGCTAAATATTTTCTGGCTGCCTCCGGATCATAACCTATACCTATACCTTCTTCTGGAAGTACATGACCAAAGATTCCTGGGCAGGTAAAGGTAGTAGCTGGTGTTTGATTACCTTTGGTAACATAATCAATTAAAGATTGTCTGTCAATAGCAGCAGAAAATGCCTTGCGGACTAAAGGATTATCCATTGGTGGTTTAGTATTATTGAATCCATAATAGTAAGTACATAAGTAAGGGGCAATGGTCAATTCTTTGCTTAATACAGGATCTGCTTTTATTCTATCTATGTCATCTGAAGGAACACCTGCAGAATCTAATGCCCCATCTTCATACATAGCCATGGCAGTAGAAGCTTCTACAATCATAACATAATGAACTTTTTCTATCTGTACCTTATCGGCTTCGGGATAGTCAGGATTTTTCTCCAGAATCATTTCATCTTCATGAGCCCATTTTGTCAAAAGGTAAGAACCATTGGTGACGATATTTTCCGGTTCAGTCCATTTTTCACCATATTTTTCAATAGTCCATCTGGGAACAGGTCGAACTATCCACATACCAGCAATAGCAGGAAAGTAACCAGCGGGTCGATTTAAGGCAAATTGGATAGTATAATCATCTATCGCCTTTACTCCTATGTAATTCAGATCGGTTATGTCACCGGCATTTACTTCTTTAGCACCCTTAATAATATAGAGTACATAGGCATAATCAGAAGCAGTAGCCGGGTCACAGGTTCTCTTAACTGCATATTCTATATCGTGAGCAGTAACCGGTTTCCCGTCAGTCCATTTGACATCTTTTCTCAGATGAAAAGCCCAAACCAATCCATCTTCTGATACTTCCCAGGAAGTAGCCAGTTCCGGAACAACTGCCATAGTCTCATCATCAAAATCAGTTAAACCTAAAAAAAGATTCTCTATTACATCGACTGAAGTTGTATCTGTCGCTAATGCAGGATCCAGGGTGGGGGGCTCAGTGCCTAAATTCAGGTTAACTGTTATTGGTGCTGTGAGAGCTGCTAAACCAAATGCCATTATTAGACTTAAAGATAGTATTAATATTAAAATGCTTCTTTTCATTTTTAATTATTCTCCTCCTTTAATTTTTTAATTAATTACTTAAAAACTAAATCTTCAAAATATTTATATTCCTTTTTTACACCTCCCTCTTCGATTTAATTTGCCTTTTCACTTTTTTAGTTGTTGATTAATTGTAAAAATTACAGTTTATTTAATAATTATTATTCCGTAAAAAGGCGAATTATC
>JAHIPN010000297.1 GCA_018894595.1 bacterium | reverse complement strand
CGTTGCTAATGCCCTTGCTACTTCAAGTTTTTTCTTCTGAATTAGAGTTAAATTTTTTCCAAGAATCTTTTCACAGTCATCTAAATCAACAAATTTTAAGGCTTTTTTTGCTTCTCTTAATTTTTCATCTTTATTACATATTTTTTCTTCTCTACCTATAATGCTAATCATAACGCTATCTATACAGTTCATTTCTAAGAAAGGCCTTGGTATTTGAAATGTTCTCCCTATCCCTTGTCTACAAATTTGGTATGGTTTTAAATTGCTAATATTTTTACCGTCAAAATATATAGTTCCTTCATTAAGGTTATAAACCCCAGCAACTACATTGAAAAGAGTAGTTTTGCCTGCTCCATTAGGACCGATTAAACCTACTATCTCTCCCTCCGAGAGAATAAAATTTACTCTCTTTAAAGCAGACACTCCTCCAAAAAATTTAGTTATATTTTTTCCCTTGAGTTTCCACATAAAAAAATCCCTTCTTTTTTAAAAATTTTACGATTACCTAAAAACAAAATTAATTCAAATTTACCTACATATTTATAAATTACCCGTAGTTACTGTGTTTGTTTTAAAGATTTTAAAAGATTTTTATTTTTAAATACAGTTTTAAATAATCCTACAATTCCTCCAGGAGCAAACCTTGCCACCAAAAGAGCAATTGAACCAAATAGTAATAAATGAATTTTTCCATAAACTCGAATATATTCTGATAGTACTTGTAAGAATAAAGCCCCAATAACAGGACCACTTAAAGTTCCCATTCCTCCGATTACTGTCATTGCTAATACCATAAACATCTGACCTAAAGAGCAAATGTCTGGTGTAATTAAAAGCAGGTAATGGCCATATAATCCTCCCGCTAATCCTGCAATAGCACTGCTTATAGTAAAAGCTACAATCCTTACCCTAATTGTATCAATGCCACATGAAGACGCAGCCAACTCATCGTTTAAGACTGATTTAAAAGCTAGTCCAAGATCTGACTTTATCAACTTGTTTAAAAATATTAGAATTAAAATTGCTACAGCAAACATTATATAGTAATAAAAAGTTTTTGAGTAAAAACCTAACAAAGAAGGAACTTCTAAGCCCATCGTTCCTCTGGTGATTTCATATTCATTTGTAATGATAAGGCGAACAATCTCTGAGAAGCCTAAAGTTGTTAAAGAAAGATAAATCCCTCCCATTCTCAAACATAAAAATCCTAATCCAAAACCCAAAATTGCTGCAACGATTGAACCAATTAAAATAGTAATCATAGGTGCTATGTTCAGATTTATAGACAAAATACCGGAAATATAAGCGCCTATACCAGCAAATGCAGCATGAGCAAAAGACACTTGGCCTGTATAACCTGCAAGTAAATTCCAACTAGATACCATTATAACGTAAAATAAACCAATGATTGCAACATGAAGCCAATAATCATCTAGCAACAAAGGGAGGAAACTCCCCATTCCCAATAAAACAACCAATAACATTGAAGTTTTACTAAAATTTTTCACTTTATTCCTCTCTTCTTTTTATTTTATAGTTTCTCCAAATAACCCTGAAGGTTTAAATAAAAGCACAAGAATTAATATTATAAATCCAAATATATCTCTATACCCAGATGAAATATAGGCAACCCCTATATTTTCAATAATACCTAACATTAAGCCCCCTACAACACAACCTTTAAAAGACCCCATGCCTCCCAGTACTATAACGACAATAGCAGTTAATCCTATACTTATACCTCCTAGAGGGGTTACAGCGAAAATGGGTGAAAGAATTACACCAGCTGCTCCAGCAAGAGCAACTCCTAAACCGAATGAAAATGTATTCACCTTATAATAATTTACGCCCATTAAAGAGGCCATTTTTCGATCTTGGGAAACAGCACGAACTATTTTACCAAACCATGTTTTCTTCATTGCTATAAAAAAAATAATTAATAATAAAATCGCAGCAATTAACGAAAGAAGCCGTTGATTGCTATAGTAAAATAAATTTACTAAATTTGTAGATCCTCTTACCCAACTGGGAGGTTTATTTGGATAAGGCCCAAAAATAATTAAAGCAGCATTCTGTAAAACAATAGATAATATGAAAGTAATAATGAGAGAATTCATAAGGTTGCCATATGTAGAACGAATCAGGGTTCTTTCAACTAAAAGACCCATTAAAAAAACTAATCCAACTGATAAAGGTATGGCAACAAAAGGGTTAAAACCCAAAGATCTGCTAAAAAAATAACTAAAGTAACCAGCAAAAATATAAAATTCACCATGGGCGAAGTTCATTACATTCATAGCCCCTAGGATCAAAGATACCCCTAATGCTGATAAAGCATAATTAGTTCCTATTACTATTCCATTAAATAAATACATAAAAAAGGAAGACATAGCTTAAATTTCTCCTCATTAAATTTTTGATACTATTCATTTAGAAATACATTATATTGTTTAAGAAGTATTTAAAGTTCTTTTTCTATTTCTACAAAAACTTGCTGTAAAATATTTATAATTTCGTCAATTTCTTTTTCTTCAATTATAAAAGGTGGGGCAATCATAATTCCATCACCATTTATTCCATCAACCATTCCTGTTGTTGAAGAATAAAGAACTAATCCTTTTTCAAAACATTTTTTTAAAATTTTCTCCATTAATTTAAACTCCCTGGGAAAAGGAATTTTGCTATCCTTATCTTTTACAAATTCAACCCCTGTCATTAGACCTTTTCCTCGCACATCTCCAACAAATGAAAATTCTTTTAACTCGTTTAACCTTTGAATAAGATATTCACCTCTTTTTGCACTTTTTTCCACAAGATCATGTTTTTTTATATATTCCAAAACAGCTAATCCCGCAGCAGAAGATACCGGATGATGAGAAAATGTATGCCCGTGAATAAAATTTCCGCTCTCCTTTTTAATTATATCGATTATTTCTTTTTTAGCTGCCATTGCTGCTAAAGGAATATAACCGCTTGAAATACCTTTGGCCATAGTAATTACATCAGGAATTACTCCCCAATGTTCCATAGCAAACCATTTTCCTGTTCTACCATATCCGCTCATTATCTCATCAGCAATAAAGAGAATATCGAATTTATCGCATATATCCCTAATAATTTGATAATATCCTTTCGGAGGAACAACTGCTCCCAATGTGTTGCCGATAATTGGCTCAGCAATAAAGGCAGATATTGTTTCTGGCCCCTCTAATTCTATAGTTTTTTCTAAAATTCGAGCACACTGTATATTGCATTGTGGATAAGTCTTTTCAAAAGGACATCTATAACAATAGGGAGCTGGAATATGAGGAAAATCTATTAATAGAGGAAGATAAGGTCTTCTAAAACTGGGTTTACCCATCATAGATAAGGCTCCTATTGTGCTTCCGTGATAACTAAACCAGCGGCCAATTACTTTATATCTTTGGGAATTTCCCAAACAAAGTTGATATTGCCGTGCTAACTTTATAGCAGCTTCAGTTGCTTCTGAACCACCGGAAAGAAAATATATCTTATCTACACCCTGAGGTAGAACTTCCGATAATTTTTTTGCAAATTCTTCTATAACCAAAGTTGTAAAATGGCTTCCATGAACATAGGCAACTTTTTGAGCTTGTTCCCTTATTGCTTCAGTAATTTCTGTAATTCCATGACCTATATTTACACAAAGAGGCCCCCCAGTACCATCAATATATTTATTACCTTTCTGGTCATATAAATAAATACCTTCACCTTTTACACACACTGGCAAAGAACGGTCTAATTTTCTGTAAAAAACATTCCCTTCAGGATATTTGTACAACATTATAATTCCTCCAATTTATTCAAATTATATTCCTATCATATTCTATAAAACTACTCTGTTTAAAATATCATTAATATTGTGTAATTATGAAATGTATAAATGCTATAAATTCTCAGATAATATATTTAGATTTCTTATATTATGAAATCTTAAGGGTACACAATATATTTTTAAAAGCTTTCTTCATTTTATTTATAATTATTGTGTATAAAAATATTTGATAACTAACGATGGCCAAGAGTAAAAGAAATTTGCTTGGCAATTTTAATTAGAATGGGAATAAATTTTTCCTCTAACTCTTTAGAAGATATACGTGCTGAAGACATTGAAATATTAATCGCTGCTATTACCTCTCCTTTTTCATCTCGTATTGGAGCAGCAGCTGACCTTAGACCAATTTCCAATTCTTGATTATTTATAGAATATTCATTTTCTCGAATTTCAATTAATACTTCTTTTAACCTGTTTATATCTGTAATTGT
>JAHIPN010000031.1 GCA_018894595.1 bacterium | reverse complement strand
CCCTCTTTTAAAATGCACAGTATTTTATTTTGCATAGATAGCTCTGGCCGTAGCTCTGGCCGTAGCTCTGGCCGTAGCTCTGGCTCTTTATCTTTGACAAATGCTGGGTGAAGAAGCAATTCTACCATAAAATAACTGCGATCTTCATCCGTATGAAAAATCGGTTTCGGAGAATCGTTCTTTTCGATTGCCTGTAGAATCTTTGGTATTCCTGTCCCTCGCCCTTCTGTCATATCGAGTTCCTTTAAAAATTCTCCTATCCTTCGGTTACGGTATCTCCTTGAAATAAACCGGCATTCTTGCATATCTTTATCAGTAATTGATCTGTCCGGTCCCGGGAAACTGCCAATCGTAATTCTATCTGGCAATATCCTTACTTCAATAGGCTCACGTATCTCATACGAACGATGATAAACAGCATTGGTCAGAATTTCTTCTATTGCTACATACGGAAAATTATATCTGCGTTCCGCTTCTGCCCTATCAGGAAATTTCTGAACTTTTTCTTCAATGAATTGAGATTTAATATAATTAAGCGCATTAGTAAGCATTCGGTCAAGCGGCCCTTTAAAAGATTTCTCAGAAAAGGAATCAGCCCCGGGTCCATCAGGGAAATGCACCACATCAATTTGTGTTTGCGGGAAAAACTTATACGGTTCAGTATTAAAAAACATCAAACCCACATTTTTAGGTCGCGCATATTCCTCAGGTCCATCAATAATATTCATATTTCGACACAACTGTACAAAATCCATCTTCGCGGACTCACCGAAAAGATCACTTTTTACCTGCTGTAAATAACCTCGTATCAATCCAAGATCAAGATCTTTAATAGTTGCCGTGTGATGCATACGATCATCAAAAGGAATTTTTGAGGCTAATTCAAATAACTCTTTTTCGTCTTGTGTTTTTGCAATAACTGTTTCAGATGCTTTTCGAATATAATATGCATACCTTTTATTCAGTTTAGATAAAGAAACAGGAGCCTTGTACGGCCGTGATTGGCCACCGATACACCATAAAACTAAAACTTGCTTTTTCTTAAACGTACAGGGGAAAACAATCGGATGATAATACGGCTGTATTTTATAGCCAAGTTCAATGATTTCTTTCTGGATTTTATCAATAAAATTTTTACAAAGTCCTTGCAAATTTAAAACAGGACGCCCATTTTTTTCCTTGATTCCTATAATAATATATCCGCCGCCTAAATTATGAAAATCGTTGGCAAATGCACACATTGCATGCAAGGCATCCTCCGGATTCCAGCCTTCTTTAAATTCTAATCGCTCCCATTCTACGGTACGCGCATTTATTAAATCATTTATATTAATAGGCAATTTATTCATATGTTCTATCCATTCCTCTGTGCTTTTGTACTTTTATTTCTTACTTTTTTTTCGCCATCACTTTCTTTACTTCTATAAGTAAATTACCGAATTATTAAGCTAGAACATCTTCCTTATTTATCTAATTTAAAAGTAAAATATTAATTGTCTAAGGAAATGGGTGTCTGACCCTATTATATTCCCCTATTATATTCCCTAACGGTAATAGGGGATTGTAAAACAAAGAACCGTCCCCTGTTCTAATGTTCGATTTTCAAATTGTTCTATCGTCTTTTCAAGTTTCTCTCTTGGCCTATCAATTTTTGGCAGATCTTTTATTTTCATACTCATTGTTTATTTCAATAAATCATCGAGTTCACATGAAAGTAAAGCCGATTTATTGAGCACAATTTGTTCCTTTGGATTAAAGTTATCGGCTGTCATCCGGATAAATTTAGTAGCAATGTTATTACCGAGCATTATCCTGTTTGTCTTTCTGAAATATTTTTCAGTTTTTTCGTAGAATAACGTGATGTACTGCTTTAATTTATTGCTTAACTGATCTTTCATTTCACTCTCTACCAGTTGAATTATTTTTTCATTTATTTTTGTCGGTAGATCCCCTTCGCGAAAATCAATCCAGTAATCACTGATAGTATATATAATCCGTGCTGTTCTTCCTTCCTCCGTCTTATACCAATATACGAATGAGAAATTGTCGGTATGAAAATCCTGGTGCACTCCTATTTTTTCAAGCGTTGTCACCATATTGATTTTATATTCATCAAGAAGTCGCAAATAACTTTCTCTCCAATTTTTGAGCCAATTTTTAATAAAAGTCTTATTAACAAACAGCGGTTCCAGATCCTGCTCAAGATTTTTATCGCTTACTTTATTCATCTGAAGCGTAAGTTTATCAAAAAGCGCGCGTGGATCTTTTGCATCAATTCCCTTAGCAGTAAGATAATCGAAATCCGGCACAACCTTTTTGCCCATATACCAAAGCAAATCATAAATATCTCGGCCCTTTTCTTCATAAACAGCTTCGCCGACCCCACGAGTTCCTCGCAAGAAAATAGCAGCCAGTTTGCTCGCCATAAGCGCGGACATATTGTAAGTAATAATAACAAATGACAGCTGATCGCGGTTGATTGGCCGACGTTCCGTAACCGTTTCGGAAGCGACAAAGTGATTAAGATCAATTTTTACGTGTACATGCTTTGACGAATGACCAAAACTGAGTTCTTCTCCAACATGGAATTTAAGCAGCAACCCGCGGCCGGTGGTAATTTTGGCAGTCATAAAATCAGCTCCTGCACCATAGGTATTAAGAAAGTGTTTCTCGATTTTCTTTTTCAGTTCTTCTAAAAATTCCTCGGTTACTGCATGGGAAATTTCAAAATCAAGGTCCACCGACATGCGATCAAGCCCGTGGATGATGCGTAGAGCCGAACCGCCGTACATGATCCAACTCTTATACTCCGTATGGTGGCAAATAAAATTAAGAACGTAATACTGTAACTCTTCTTTGAGCGCATTACGTCGCGTTTCCGCATCCAGCCCGCCGTAAGTAGTAAGATCCTCAAGTTTTCTTTTTAAGATTGTCGTGATCTGTTCACTCATATTTTTTAATCATTGTAGAAAATTTTTCCTGCTCATTGTTATCCATTTCATCAATTTCTATACGCAACTCCTCAATTAATACTTTTATATTTTTTGCCGATTTACTGCGAAACTGATTCGTCCGGAAATACAGCAAATCAAACAGTGCCTTTGAGGGCAAAGCGATAAAAAAATCAAACTTTCCTTTTATCAGAGAAAAATCTGAAAAAAGTTCTTTTTTGATCGACTGATAAGAAAAGTTACCGACTTTGGTCTGATAATCTCTTGTCACTTTCGGTGTTACCGAAGTAACTGAATAAATTGCTTCTGTGGTAAGATTGTAATACTGCAAGGCTGTCCACGAACTCACATAAGATGGCGTCCGAATGATGTTGGCAAGATAAAACGAATAGGAAACATCGTTTTTATTCTTCTCGAAAAAATCCGTAGTCACATAAAGGCCGTTTTTAAGCTGAATAATTTCCTTGTACCTTAAAAACCGGCTAATATATGTTTTAACCGTAGAATCTTTAAGCCCCAACTGCTTGCCAAGCTGATAGACGGTATTCTTACTGAAATAGGACAAATATTTAAGCTGTTCTAAAAGGTTTTTTTTGCTTTTCATAATTATGACATAAGTGTATCATATGTGAAAAGCGGTGTCAACTTTTTGGTCTTCTATTGAGCATGTATCCACCAGTGCCTAGCGCATCAGCTTCTGAAACAGAAGTATAGCCAACTATTCCTCTAAACTTCATCTTATCGTTAGCGGTGCGTGCTTCGGCAATAAAAATTTCATTTATGCTTCCCGTATTGGATGCATTAAGAATCGTTAACTGAAAAGCGGTAAAGGAAGAATTAAAAACACTTTCCTTTATAGATTCTCTTAAAATACCGAAGATGTAGTAATATTTAAAAGCTTTTCAACTTTAACTTTTTCTAATATTCTTTTTTTCTCGGCTACTGGATTTTTAAAATAGTAAAATTCGGGATTAAAATTTATTAAATAACAACCAACATTGGGATAACTTTCCCAAAGATTTTTATTTTTAAGAAATGACTTCCTCGTCTTCATATTTATTACTGATATAATAGGATATAATAGGGACGGACACCTATTTGATATAATAGGGACGGACACCTATTTATTTAATTTAAAAGTAAATTAGTAATTATCCAAGAAACTGTGATGTGTTCCCATTTTGTTAAGGAAAGAGTTACATTGCTTACTTTGTTGTATTGCAAGAGTTGATCCCTTTATTCCCAATATTAATACGACAAAAGGTTGAAAAAATCCTTCTTTTTAGAGAATAAAATTGTCACGGTAGAACAGCCAATTACCCGCCTGCCCTCGCACAGAGCCCAGCGTGCGGAACTACCGCACTGGGCTCTTCAGAGATACTCGCTTCCGTAAAAGACAAATTAGTATTGCCTTCTTTGCTATTCCCTGCAGGGAGGTTTGCATTTGTTATCCAGTCCAACAGTCTGGCAAATGTTATCCT
>JAHIPN010000296.1 GCA_018894595.1 bacterium | reverse complement strand
GCTTATGAACACATCAAATGAGGTGAAAAAATCAGATTATTTAAGCCAAAAGGGAAGATTAATACTTGGACAATAAAGTCTTGTATTGGTAAGTGGTTTGAATGGTTAACGTTTTCGACATCCAACTTAATTTTGTTTTAATAGTATAATAACTTGATTTTTGAATAATTATGCTGTATAGATTCAGGTAAAATTGCTTTTCTAAACTTATATACCATATCTCCTTATTTTACAATGACTATTTATAAAGATATTTCTCTGAATATAATGCCATATCTATTTTTATTAAGAAAATTCTATTAATTTTATTATAGAAATATTATTTGCGAAGTTTACATAAAATATATTCCTATTTTTCAGTAGATAGACTAATATCTTTGAAATTACAATAGAATTTAAAATACCTTTAAAGAAATCATATTTCCAGTATTTTAACATCATTAATAAAGATTCGAGATAATTTTAATTTATTAACGTTATTTAGAATATTTTCGTAATAATAATTGTTATGTGCGAAGAATTCTACCAAATTAGACGAGATAATTCATATGGATCGATTCTGGACTGAACATCTAAAAAGATTATGTGATTCTTTGGTTGCACAGACTGATCGTGCAAGAGTAGGTTCAGACCATTCTGTTATCAAAGGAACATCAATAGAGTATGTCATTCGGCGTACGCTAACAGATTATATGCCCTCAAATTTTGCGATTGGTACCGGACAAATAGCAAATAATCAAAATGAAATAAGTCCTCAAATAGATATTCTTGTTTATGATACAAACACCTTCCCACGACTTGCTGTAAATGAAGATTCATCAGTTATTGTTTGTTGCGAGTCTGTATTTGAAGTAGTTGAGTGTAAGTGTCAATATGATCCTGAACGGCTCAGCAAACACTTTAATCCCTTTATAGAAGTTGAGTCTAAGAGATATGGAATGTTTGGTGACGACGGTATGGCTTCTGGGTATTTTGTCTTGGTAGTTGATCCTATGCCGATGAATCCTGATTTATCACAATTTGAGGATTCCAAGAGATTTGTTGGATTTTATTCTCTTAAAGGCTCTAAATCATGGTCAAGCCCTTACAATCAAGCGGAATTCTCTGCGCATGATGGAAATGGTCTCGATTTTTTTCTTCATCATATCATGTCTGACTGCATGCGAAAGGGTCTATCAGAATTAGGGCCACTCGATTATACATATAATGCCGTTAGCAAATATCTTGGATGGAATGTATTTGATTCTAACGCGTAGAAGCACATAACCCGGCAGTCCACCTGACAGGTGTTTCGCTGCCGCTTCACACCTGCCGGTGACCGCTATCGTTAGGCGGCGCGTGTGGACGATGGCGCCTCGCCTATGATATGAAAGGGTGTTAAGTTGAATCGCTCGCCCGTGAGAATTTTAACAATGGAAATTCAAAAATGCACTCAAAAGGAAAGGATGTGAATATATGAATGAAGGTAAATCCAAAGGTGAAATGTTGAAGGTCAAACCACCAACTAATTACCCTCCAGAGGAAGGTTGTTACCTCCGGGGTAACGATTTTTCGCCAGTAGCTGTTGTGATTATGCTAAATTACCCACGGGAACAGGCCCCACCTGAAATTGAACAGTTAGTTCGGGTAGCGATTGAAAAAGGAGCTGCTTTGGCAGGTACATTGCAGACGGAAAATATTGGGATTGAGAAAATCGTAACCAACATCGTGTCAAACCCCAACATTCGATATTTAGTTCTCTGTGGAATCGAGGTTGCGAGACATAACTCAGGGGATGCGCTTAAATGCCTTCTTGAAAATGGCATTGATGAAAGGCGTACCATTGTTGGTTCCAATGCCATAACTCCATATCTTTTTAACATACCCCTCGAATCTATTGAGCGGTTTCGAAAACAGGTGAGACTGGTAAACTTGCTAAATGAGATGAATCCCGAAGTTGTGGAAAAGGCGGTCTGGTCTTGTTACCAGGAAGAACCAACTAAATTCCAGAATTACATCCTCCATGATCCT
>JAHIPN010000295.1 GCA_018894595.1 bacterium | reverse complement strand
GCCCTAACTGCTATTGCTTTAAGATTTTTAAAACCCATAACAGCCCCCATCCCACAGCGGGCAGCAGCTCGTCCATAATCATTGATTACTGAAGATATTTTAACCAATCTTTCTCCTGCAGGACCGATAGAAGCAACTCGACAGCCTTCAAAGATATTCTTTAATTCTCTTTCTGTCTCTTCTGTAGTCTTTCCCCAGTATTTTTCTCCATCAATTAAGCTTAAATTATTTTCTTCTATTATTAATATTGTCGGTTTTTGAGCTTTACCCTTAAAAACCAGGGCATCAAAACCAGCCTTCCTTAACTCGGGCCCAAAAAATCCAGAAGAGTTAGCATATCCATAAACTCCGGTTAAAGGTGACTTGGCAGTTACTGTAAATCGCGCACCTGTCGGCCAGGGAGTTCCGGTGAAGGGGCCGGTAGAAAATATCAAATAATTTTCAGGACTAAGCGGTTCAACCTCTGGACCTACATTATCATAGAGAATTTTTGCTGCGTATCCTCTGCTTCCTAAATATTTTTTTAAAATATTGGTTGGACTTTCCATTATTTTTATATTTTTTTCAGTTAAATCGATATATGCTGTTAAGGCCATAAATAAATACCTCTCTTTTGCATGTTTAGAAAGAAATCATCTTTCTTCTTTTTATTTTTCTACTATTTCAGCAGTTAATGTACCTGCGGGGCAGACAGATAAACATAGTCCACAGCTACGGCATAAATCTTGATCTACTTTCATTATAGGGAAATCTAAAGTACGTGCATCATATGGGCAAGACACAACACAACCCCGACAGTTAATACAGCCACATTGCAAACAGCGTTGAACTTCTTTTCTGGCTGCATCTTCTTCTAAGCCCATTTCCACTTCGTCAAAATTAAGAACTCTTTCTTTAAGAGATAATAATTTTGTTTCTTCCCGTGATATATAATCATTATCTACCACTCCAAAGTGCTTACATTTTACCTCTTCTTCCTCTGGTAATTTTTCTTTCCCCTGCAAATATATATTTATCTCCTCTGCCACTTTCTTACCATCGGCAATAGATTGAATAACCGTCCCTGTCCCCTTAACACAATCACCTATAGCATAAATACCTTCAACTTCAGTTTCACCAGTTTCTTTATTTTTTATCTCTGGTAGAAATTCAGTATCTATCTTTTGGCCGGCAGCAATTATAACTACATCTACCTTTAAACCCTTAGATGGTTCTCCGGTAGGTATAGGTCTTCTTCTGCCTGAACTATCTAATTTACCCAATTTTGTAGGTTTGTAGTATAATTTTTCCACATTTTCTTTTCCGGTAATTTTGTCGGGAGCAGCTAAAAATATAAACTTAATTCCCTCTTCTTCAGCGTAACTAATTTCCTCTATAAAAGCAGGCATATCTTCTTTTTCTCGGCGATAAACTACCGTAACTTTCTTAGCTCCTAATCTCATGGCAGATCTTGCAGAATCAATAGCCGCATTACCTCCTCCAATTACCGCCACCCTTTTACCATTAAAATTAAACTTGTGTCCTAAATTGACATCTCTAAGAAAACTTATTCCGGATAATACTCCTGCAAGATTTTCTCCGCTAACATTTAATACTGAATCTCGATGTGCACCAGTAGCAATTACAATACTCTTATAACCCTGCTTTTTTAATTCTTCCCAGGAAATATCCTTACCTACTCTTATACCTGTTTTAATTTTTACTCCCATATTTTCAATTCTATTAATTTCTTTTCTCAAAATTTTTTTGGGTAATCTGTAATCGGGAATTCCCACAGCCATCATCCCACCAGCTACAGGAAGCGCCTCAAATATTTTAACTTTGTATCCTAATTGTGCTAAATAAAAGGAAGAGGTCAATCCTGCAGGTCCGGAACCAATAATAGCAATTTTTTTACCATTGTCAGGTTGTACGGGCGGTAAAGGAAGCTCATAATCACAATTTTCTAAAACTTGATCAGCAGCAAACCTTTTTAATAATCTAATTTGCAAGGGATCATCAATTGTAGAACGTCGACATTGTTCTTCACAAGGATGATCGCATACTCTGCCGCAAATCGCAGGGAAGGGATTGGTTAAACTAATAGTTTTGTAAGCGCCTGCATAATCGCCCTTTCTAATCTTATCTAAATAGAGCGGGACATCTACTCCAGCCGGACAAGCAGTCTGACAGGGTGCGTAATCAGGTTCGTAATTAAATTCCAATTTTGCAAACTTTTCTTCCTTGGGGAAATTGGGTAAAGCTACCCCTTTTACAGCAGAAATTGAATTATAGCCTAATTCAGCCAATAATACAGAGGTGTTATTGCATAGTTTAGTAAATTCTTCAATGCCTCTAAGAATT
>JAHIPN010000294.1 GCA_018894595.1 bacterium | reverse complement strand
CTGCTACTAAAGATTTAAATAACACCTTTTTTTAGGGATAATTTTACTGTAAATAAATTGTTGAGAGGATGAACTACTTTGAGTGAAGTTGAAAAATATAAGGAAACTTATGATTGATATTGGAAACAGTGCGCCAACCCTGCGGGACGACAACATTGCAAATACTTAAAATGTTATCTGAAATAAATTTTATTTCTAGGTGCAATCAATTATGAAAAAATTAGTATTACACAGCGACCAAGTTCAGGACCACAAAGCCGTTGATTTAGCTTTTATAGAACTATTAGGTAAAAAAGGTCCCAGATTAGCTTATATTCCATCACAATCAGACCTACAAAGAAAATATTTTAATCAAAAAGTGGAGTGGTACAAGCAGTTTGGAATTACTGATTTGCTTTATTTTGATGTTGATAAAAAATATGACGAGAAAAAAATTGATGAGTTGCTTGCTTGTGATGCCATCTTTCTTTCGGGAGGCAATACTTATTACTTTCTCAATTCTCTTAAAAAACGTAAGTTTCTCCCAAAATTAAGAGAGTATGTTCGGATAGGTGGCATATTAATTGGGGTCAGTGCTGGAAGTATTATGATGTCTAAAACAATCGAAATAACTGCACTTCACGACAAAAATACAACTGGTTTTAAGGACTACTCAGCATTAGACTTAATCGACTTTGAATTTTTCCCTCATCTTGACCACAACATGAAACAATATTTAGAAGATTTAAAGAAATATTCTATTAAAAACAATTCAGTAATTTATGCCTGCAAGGATGGTGATGGAATAATTGTAAATAACCATGAAATCAAATTTTTTGGTGAGGTGCTGAAAATAAAAAACGGCGAAATATCAAGGGTATAATAAAATTTATACCGGATAACACGGTATATATGCTGCGAGCCTGAAAGTGCCAAAAGAACCGTTGCCCTGACATTCCCTGACATTTATTCAGTTTACACTCACGAAAGTGGGTGTGGGAATGACGAAAAGATAAATTCCTGTAAGGACACGACGTGCCGTGTCCTCTGAGTTTAGTAGAAAACGCCAAAGGCCCGTCCCCTGGCGTTTATTTTTTACTTGACATTAATTACTATTTTATGATATAAATTATACAAGTTGAACTTGTTGGAAATGTTATACTTATTTGCTTTATTGGATTATTAATATCTAATAAAATCTACTAATTAAAATTAAGGAGTTGAATCCTTCAATGGGTAACGAAGAATTATTCTTTTCTACAGTAACAGTAGGCAATAAAGGACAAATAGTGATCCCAGCTAAACTAAGGAAGTACCTAAAAATTACCCCCGGAGAACAGTTGGTAATTTTAGCCAATCCTCAACAAGAAGGTTTCGGGGTACTTAAATCAAAGTCATTTTTAAAGATGCAAAAGCAATTTAGTGAACTACAAAAATAATTTTATATATAAGAAAGATTTGCAAAAAAAGCCGATGTTCTTTGTATTACTTTAATAAAGTTAGAATCTACTATTATTGAAAAACCTTCTATTCAGACAATAGGAAAAAACGACAGGAGCCGGTCCTTTGGCGTGGTTTTTATACTAAATGTTGAGCCTGGCCCCAAAGCAGTTAAATAAAAAATAATAAGGAGTGATGAAAATGGAATTTATTAAAGAGTATGGTTTATTAGTATTACCGTTAATTTTGATAAACCTGGTTTTAATATTTATTTGTTTGAAAGACCTTTTTAAACGGGAGAAAGTTACTGGTAATAATAAGTGGTTATGGGCAGGTATAATTATATTTATTCAATTTTTTGGACCTGTCCTTTATCTGGTGTTTGGCAAAAAAGAAGATTAATTGATTCTGGAAGGGAGGAAATTAATGGCGATAATCGAAATAGAAAAATTAACCAAAGAATTCAATGGTATCAGAGCTGTTGATGAATTAACTCTCTCGATCCCGAAAGGAAGTATATTTGGTTTTTTGGGGCCCAATGGTGCCGGCAAGACTACCACCATAATGATGCTTGTAGGACTTATCTTTCCTACTTCCGGGGAAGCCAGAATATTGGGAGAAAGTATTTATGGTAAACGTAATTATTTAAAAAGGATTGGTTTTTTACCTGAGGTACCCACTTTTTATAACTGGATGACGGCGCGAGAGTACCTCACTTTTGTTGGTGAATTATTTAAAATAGAGACCGGAAAATTAAAATCTAAAATCGAAGAATTACTGGAATTAGTGGGTTTAAAACCGGAGAAAAAAAGGATTGGCAGCTATTCGAGGGGTATGAGGCAGAGATTAGGCTTGGCCCAGGCTTTGATTAACGATCCTGAAATAGTCTTTTTGGATGAACCTACTTCGGCTTTAGACCCTATAGGTCGAAAAAATGCACTGGACACCATTGGATCTCTAAAAGATAGGGCGACTGTATTTTTTTCAACTCATATATTATCAGATGTGGAAAGGGTTTGTGGAGAAGTAGCAATATTAAATAAAGGGAAATTAATTACCTATGAAAAAGTTAAAAAATTACGGCAGAAATTTGGAGGAAATTGTATATTGATTAACTTGACAGAGATTTCCGAAGGGCTTTTAGATACATTAAACAGCATTGACTGGATTAAAAGGTTAGAAAAAAGCGAAAATACAATTAAGCTGACCGTAAACGATACTAACCGGGCTTATTATGAACTTCCTAAAATATTTACTGCCGCAGGAGTGGGAATAATTAAATTAGAAACTATAGAAACTACCCTGGAAGACATTTTTGTCAGGATGGTGATGAATGATGGCGATTAAGGTGTTCTTAAAAAAGGAAATTATGGAAATAATCAAAACAAACAAAATATATATTGTATTCTTATTGTTTCTTTTTTTTGGTTTATCCAGTCCAATTTTGACAAAAATGATGCCTAAAATAATATCCCAAATAGCGGGAGATTTTCAAATACTTATTCCTGAACAGACCTGGATAGACTCATTTAATCAATTTTTTAAAAATTTGAATCAGATTGGATTGATAGTGGTAATTATTGTTTTTATGGGAAGTGTAGTTGGAGAAGTGGAAAGAGGAACGGCTCTTTTGGTACTTAGCAAATCATCTTCCAGAGCTTCTTTCATAATAGCTAAATTTTTAGCAGCGGTAGTAATTCTTATAATTTCCTTGCTTATTGCTTATGCCGGGTGTCTGTTTTATACGATTATTCTATTCCCAGACGTATCTTTTAATCTATCTTTACAGGCTACCTTG
>JAHIPN010000293.1 GCA_018894595.1 bacterium | reverse complement strand
ATAACATCTGCACAATTATTCCTGATTAATTTTTTATTAGGAGGAATAACCACTACCGGTAGATTGTAAATATGGATAAATTCCTCCTCTTCAGTCTTGGCAGTACCTGTCATGCCACTAAGTTTCTTGTATAATCTAAAATAATTCTGGAAAGTTATAGTAGCCAAGGTCTGATTTTCTCGGGCGATTACCACTCCTTCTTTTGCTTCGATAGCCTGATGAAGACCATCACTGTATCGTCTCCCAAACATTAATCTTCCAGTAAATTCATCTACAATGATCACTTCTCCGTTTTTTACTATATAATCAACATCTCTTTTAAATAATCTTTGTGCCTTTAAGGCTTGGATAATATGATGTTGTATATTCATATTTTTTTCATCATATAGATTCTTTATCTGCAGTAATCCTTCAATACGGGAAACTCCCTCTTCAATTAGAGCAACCGTTTTTTCTTTTTCATATACTTTATAATCTACCTCTCCCTGTAATCGAGTAGCAATTCTATTTACCTGTTGATATATTTTAGTCGATTCATCAGAAGGACCAGAAATAATTAAAGGAGTCCTGGCTTCATCGATTAAAATACTATCCACTTCATCAACGATAGCAAAATGATAACCTTTTTGAACCACATCTTCCAGGCGAACTGCCATATTATCTCTTAAATAATCAAAACCAAATTCATTATTGGTCCCATAAGTTATATCTGCTTGGTAGGCTTTCTTTCGTTCATCGATTCTCATATCATGCTGGATTAAACCTACCTTTAATCCTAAAGATTCGTAAATTCCACCCATCCAATGTCTATCTCGTTTAGCCAGGTAATCATTTACGGTAACAATGTGTACACTATTACCGCTCAAAGCATTTAAGTATGCCGGCATGGTGGCTACTAAAGTTTTACCTTCTCCGGTAGCCATCTCGACTATCTTGCCCTGATGTAAAATAATTCCCCCTATAAGTTGAACATCGAAAGGTCTCATCTTGGTAACTCGTTTAGCTACTTCCCGGACTACTGCAAAAACTTCAGGGAGAATATCATCCAGAGTTTCCCCTTTATCTAATCTCTCTTTAAATTCAGGGGTCTTGTTTTTTAATTTCTCATCATCTAATTTTAAAATATCTGGTTCATAACTGCTTATTTTTTCTACAATAGGCTGCAATCTTTTTAATTCCTTTTCGTTAGGGTCACCAAATATCTTTTTTGTCCAATCAAACATATTTATTTAATTCCTTTTTATTTTTATAAGCTAAAAACTTATAGCGAAAATCGCAAAACCATAATTCAAAATTTAAAACTTTTTCTTATATAGTATTGCTTTTTACGTAGGGGTCGGATTCATCCGACCCGAGTTTTTCTGGTAATTTTTCTAGCGGGCTCGATGAATCGAGCCCCTTGCTCACTACGGCAGACACAAGGTCTGCCCCTACATCTTTTTATTTCTATTTTACGTAATACGCAATACTCGATACTCGGTACTAATCAGGCTTCTGGGTTCAGTTCTTCCTTCACCATTGCATTTTGAATTAAGCTGAACACCCCATAAAACATTAAAAAATCTCCCGCACTTACTACTGAAGGATCAGGAAAGGGGGGAGACAATGGGATAACATCAGCCAAAAATCTAAATAAGGTTTTTTCAGTTACAAGAGCATGAGTAACATAAGTACCTTCTTTTAATACGAGGGCGAAATCATTTAATCCTGCTTTATATAAACTGCTCAACAATACCGGCATATGGCCGCCATTTGCTACAATTACTATAAAATTAAAGATTATTCCCAGAGTGATAAAATTTATTCCTTTTAGCTTTTTATTATACCAGACTGCTAACAGAAGAACAATATAAGAGAAAATTATTATATAAGAACTGTAATCAAGAACAAATTTAATTTTTTTTGACCCCAGAAAAATTAATCCACCCTGAATTAAACAGGCTAATACTATTAATTCTATTCTCTTTAGCGAAATCTGACTCAAACTGCTTAACTTACCATTACGAAGCAGTCCTATTATAATAGAAATAATTATAATATAGACATATAACATTTATTTTTCTCTTTCTCTATCAAGAACCGAAATAAGAGCTTTAACTACTTCAGGGTCAAACTGTTTACCAGATTGTTCAGTTAATTCTTTCATTATTTTATCCTGTTTTAATTTTTTTCTGTAAGGACGGTCAGAACCCATTGCATCATAGGCATCTGCTACAGCAATTATTCGGGCAGATATAGGTATATCTTCACCTTTTAATCCATCCGGATAGCCTTTGCCGTTATATCTTTCATGGTGATGATAAACTGTTTTATAAGAATCCTTTAAAAATTCTACCGGCCTTATAATATTAGCCCCCATAATAGTATGTTCCTTTATTCTTTTAAATTCTTCACTGGTTAGCCCATCATTTTTGCCTAATATCCTTTCGTCTATTCCAATCTTTCCTATATCATGCAATAAAGCTGCATATTCTATGTTATTAATTTCCCCTTCAGGTAAATTTAACTCTCGAGCTAAAGCTATAGAAGTTTGGGTAACCCTTTCTGAATGTCCTTTGGTATAGGGGTCTTTAGTATCAATCGCAGCTGCTAAAGCACGAATAGTTTCTAAATACATTTTTCTCATCTTGGTATATAATTCAAAAGAACGACGAGCCAGCAATAAAGGAAGAAAGAATAATAAAATACCTACAATTCCAACCTCTACATATACTATAGCCATAAGAAAACCAATTGGGGCTTCTGATAAATAACTAGGTATCATCTCTCTAATATTTATTCTCCAAACTGTAGTTATTTTAATTCCTTGGTCTAAACATATAACTATAGCAACTAAGATTGAATTAACAATACAATATGTAAGGGCACATAAAGCAGCAGGAAAGGCAAATTTAAAGAAATTTTGAAAACCAATAATTCCACCTGCATATTGATAAACAACACCTGCTACTCCAGCTGATAAGGCATACTGAGAAGCATCAAATATTATTTTATACCATGATGTTTTACCCTTTACTGTTACACCAATTATTGCACTCAAAGCAGTTATTAACATTGCAAATACTGGACCGTAGACCAAAATTATTACAAAATCTATAGGAAAACCGATGGTGATACTCCCTCCTCTAGGTAATCCTACCGGGATAAACTCCGCAAAAGTAGACAAAACAAGAAAAAAAATAAATATCAACCACATATTAGGAGAAAAAGATAAAGAAGAAAATAAATATATAAAGAGGCCAATAGCTCCCCCTGTTACTACTCCAATATAAACTTTTAATTTTAACGACAAATTATTATTTCCTCCCTTAAAAAATAAAAATTAGGTCGGTATTAAGCCTTCATTTTTATCACCTATCTATATATTTTAACTCCATCTAAATTTAGAGCCACCAGCTAACAATAAAGCCATGACACTAATTAATAGGCTGATTAGTTTTGCCTTATTAATCTTCATCTTTAGCACCTCCACGGTTTCTATTTGTTTTTCCAACATTCAAAACCGCTTCGCTTCGCTTCGCTTCGCTCAATGATACTGCTACATCTTTTATTATATTATTAGTTCAAAATAAAGGCTTCACCGACCTAATCTCTTTTATTTTATTTTATTTTATTAAAATCCTACGATTTGTAGCATTAAGAATGGCCTTTACTACTGCTTTGTTGAAGTCATCTTTAATTACCGTAGAGCCTACCAAACTTTCCTTTCCTTTTGAATCAATTAGATCAATAGAAACTACCATTATTTCTTTGCTATCTAACTTAATCTTTTTTATTTCATCTACTTGAAAGAAAATTGAACCCTCTAAATAGGAACTTATCCCCTCTAAGGCAGCTTTGGCCACTAAATATTCCTGATTTTCGTCCCAATTTTTTCCAGATATTTTACCTTCATATATTTTCCCATTACTTTCCAATTTCACACAAACTTCAAACTGATTACCGATAGCTCCAACTTTGATATCAGAAAATTTAAGTCTTAAAGAAAATTCTGATTCTTCTTCTTTTATTTGTTCATCTCTTATTTCCTTATCCTTTACTTGGGCTATGCTAATTTTTCTATAATCCACTTGAATATTATATTTGGCTAATAAAAATGATTCTATATCTCGGGTGATTCTTTTGGGATTAGAAGAATCTTTGGTAATTACATGAATTTCTTTTATATCTTTATCCTCTGATAATACTATCTTTACAAACAGAATATCACTTAGATCTTTTAACGATTTTTCTATATCTTCTACTTCGTAATTAAAACGTCGGGGAATTACAAAATTACGAAATGCATGTAATTTATTTTTCTCCATAAATTCCTCCTTAAAATTCCGGCTCAATCAGTCCGAAATTTCCATCTTTTCTTTTATACAGAACATTAACTTTGTTTGTATTATCATTAGCAAAAACAAAAAAATTATGTCCTAGTAAATCCATCTGCATTGCCGCCTCTTCTACTGACATCGGTTTAATAGCAAATCTTTTAGTTTTTACAATTTTAGCAATCTCATTCGACTCACCATCTTCAACGTTGACCCCTTCTTCAACCAATTCTTTTCTCTCTGTGCCGGGGTGAGGTCTCTGAAAATATTTTTCTTTATACTTTTGTATCTGTCTTTCCAATTTATCCGCCACCTTATCTATGGAAGCATACATATCATCTGTCTCTTCTTCAGCTCTAATCAAAGCTCGACTTGCCTGCAAGGTTACTTCAACAATTTGCCTATTTTTCTCTACACTTAAAGTTACTATTACTTCTAAGATATGATCAAAATGTCTTTCAATCTTATTTAACCTTTTTTCTATATAATTACGTATTGCATCTGTCACTTCAATATGTTTCCCTCTAAATACAATTTTCATATCTCTTTCCTCCTTAGTAATAGTTTATTTTACTTAATATATCTATGTTCTCCGTCCAAATAAAAAAACCCTTTTTATTTTTATAATATTTTATAATTTTTTATAAAATATTTTTAGTTTTTCTACCTCCTATCTTCTAAATATTTTCCCTTCATTAACTATCTGCTTATATTTCATCCGCCTTTCCTTAGACTGACCTGGTCTTTGCCCCCACACTCGCCTGCTGAGAGGTTTGCTCAGGAACTTTATCCCTCACTACTACTCTTCTCTTATTGTTGTAACCTGTTAGGGTTAAGGCAGGACTTACCCCAAAGCCGCACCATGCTCAGTAACTAAAGTTACCTTACGTGGGTCGTTTCGCCTGCGACTGGCTTCGACTTTCAACCACAGCTCTAAGGAGAGGCGGCATATTGTTTTTACACACTCCTGGCCAAAGTTAAAACAAAAATATTATTAGCTCGGGCTTTCATTAATTCTTTAGCACATTCTTCTACTGTAGAACCAGTAGTAAATATATCATCTAAAATTAAAATATTTTTCCCTTTAATTTCTTCTGGTTTCTCTACCGAAAAAACTTTAAGAATATTTTTCTCTCTTTCTTTCTTAGATAAATTAACCTGAAAAGGAGTGAATTTTTTCTTTATTAAAACTTTTTTCCCAATCGGGATAGAAAAATAATCTCCTATAACCCTACCCAATAAAACACTCTGATTAAATCCCCTTTTCCTTAAATCATTCTTATGTAAAGGAACAGGAATAATTAAGTCAATCTTCTTTTTGAACTCCTCATTCTTTAATAAATAATCTACCATTAGTTTTCCTAATGGTTTAGCTAATTTTTTCTCTCCATAGTATTTAAAGAGATGGATACACTTTTTTAATACTTTATCATATGCCCCCGCAGAACGAGAGAATTCAAAGGAATATTTTTTTCTTTTACAATCAAGGCATAAGATTTCTCTGTTTTGTTCAAAAAAATCGGTAAGTAGTAAAGGTTTTCCACACTTTATACAATATGGATGTTCGATTAATTCAATAGTTTT
>JAHIPN010000292.1 GCA_018894595.1 bacterium | reverse complement strand
TATCGTATTAGTCTTAGAAGCAACCCGAAGAATTATCGGTTCAGCTCTTCCCATAGTAGTAACTGTATTTTTATTATATTCTTATTTCGGGCAGATAATGCCGGGATTCTTCGCTCATCGAGGGTACTCATTGGAAAGAATAATAGAACATTTATATTCAGGGACAGAAGGGATATTCGGCATTCCTTTAGGAGTATCTGCTTCTTTCGTTTTTCTCTTTATTCTTTTTGGCGCGGTGCTGAATAAGACCGGGATGGGTAAGTTTTTTATCGATGTGGCTATGGCTCTTGCCGGTCATACTACCGGCGGACCGGCAAAAGTTGCAGTTATCGCCAGTGGATTTATGGGCTCTATAAATGGAAGCTCAGTGGCTAATACTGTAACTACCGGTAGTTTCACTATTCCTTTAATGAAGAGCATAGGTTATCGAAAAGATTTTGCCGGAGCGGTAGAGGCTGCCGCCTCAACGGGTGGGCAGATCTTACCTCCGGTAATGGGAGCAGCTGCCTTTGTAATGGCTGAATTTTTAGGGATTCCCTATATTAAAATTGCAGCAGCAGCAGCTATTCCTGCTGTAATATATTACATTGCTGTTATGACGATGGTGCATCTTGAAGCCTGTAAACACGGGTTAAAGGGTTTACCTAAAGAAAGACTTCCTAAGTTAGGTAAAGTATTAAAAGCCAGAGGTCATTTAGTTATTCCTATAATTGGTTTAGTATATTTATTGGTAAAAGGGTATACTCCTTTATTCTCTGCTTTTTGGGCAATTGTGATGAGTTTGGCTATAAGTATGGTAAAATCTGAAACCCGCCTAAATTTAAAGAAATTAGGTGAAGCCTTTGAAGATGGAGCCAAGAGTGCCTTAGGCGTAGCGGCGGCTTGTGCCTGTGCCGGAATGGTAGTAGGAGCGGTAACTCTTACCGGTTTAGGATTAAAGATTGCTAATGGGCTTGTGATGTTAGGTCATGGGAATCTAATGTTAACCCTCTTCTTTACTATGATAGCCTCAATTTTATTAGGGATGGGGCTTCCTACCACTGCTAAATATATAATTTTATCTATTATGGCTGCACCTGCTTTGGTTGACTTAGGGGTACAGCCTTTAGCTGCTCATCTATTTATTCTTTACTTTGGAGTAATTGCTGACCTTACCCCGCCGGTGGCAGTAGCAGCTTATGCCGCAGCAGGAATTTCCGGCGGAAATTCTATGAAAACCGGCTTCATTGCCGTGAGATTAGCAGTAGCGGGATTTATGATTCCTTATCTGTTCGCCCTTGACCCTGGATTGTTATTTATAGATAGCACAATTGGACATACCCTGTTATTAATTGTTACAGCTTTGGCAGGAGTTTTGGCCTTAGGAGCAGCTGCTGGCGGATATCTGCTGGATAATACTAAAATATATGAAAGAGTTATATTAATGATTAGCGCACTTGCTTTACTAACACCCGGATTGTTAACTGATAGTGTGGGTATTGTCTTATTAGCAGGAGTAATAATCTTACAAAAAATGAGAATATCGAAGAAAGCTAAATTTGCATAGATTAATTAAAAACAATCCGTATTAATTTTTAGTAATTTTATGGTTTAAAACTGTTAGATTAGGAGTTTAAAATAAGCAATTTTTGTTTATCTTTAGATTCCTAATCTAACTGAGTAAAAGTAAACTATCATCTTAGTTGAATTAATTAAAATGGTCGATATTTTAGAACATACTTAATGGTTTCTTAAAAAGTTGCGGTGATTATTTTTTGGATGACCCCCTTAATTTAATAATATTGATATTTGAAGTTATCGCTTTATTAGGTTTTATAATATTATCTGCCTTTTTTTCCGGTACAGAGACCGCTCTTTTCTCACTTAATAAACTGCAATTGAAAAAAATGCAAAAAGAAGAAGAGAATAATCGGCGGGTAAAATCAATTATCAGACTCCTTGATGATCCACAAAGAACATTAATCTCTATTTTAATCGGGAATATGTTCGTAAACATTTCTGCTTCCTCTTTGGCTACCTATTTAGCTATAAAACTTATTGGAAATATAGGTATCGGTATAGCCAGCGGAATAATGATTTTTGTAATACTTGTTTTCGGAGAAATTGTCCCCAAATCATTAGCTGTTGCTAATGCAGAAAAAATTTCCAAAAGAGTTGCCAGACCGATAGAAATAATTTCCACTGCTCTACTACCGCTAATCAGATTTTTTAAAATGATAATTAATATCATGTATTATTTTTTTGGTAAAAAAGGCATCAAAGAGAAAAAAGAAATTACCGAGGAAGATTTAATAACTCTGATTGAAGTGGGTAAGGATGAGGGAGTGATAGAAGAAGAAGAAAAAAAAATGATTAGAAATATATTTGAATTTGGCGATACTATGGTAAAAGAAGTAATGATCCCCCGGGTAGACATGGCCTGTATCTCCTCTGATACAAAATTAAATTCAATATTAAAATTGATTAAAAAAATGGGGCATTCGAGAATACCTGTATATGAAGAAACTATAGACAATATTATCGGAATATTATATGCTAAAGGCCTTTTAGGTATATATGAAAAATGGTATACTTCCAAGGAAAAGTTTGATTTAAAAGAGATAATAAGGGAAGCTTACTTTGTTCCGGAAAATAAAAAAATAGATGAACTGTTGGATATTTTTCAGAAAGACAGAATACAAATTGCAATAGCTATTGATGAATATGGCGGAACAGCAGGGCTGGTTACTATGGAGGATGTGGTGGAGGAAGTAGTAGGCGAGATAATCGATGAATACGATAAAGAGATAAAATTGTTTGAAATGATCGGAGATAATACTGTAATTACTGATGCAATAATAAGTATTGACAAGATTAATGAAATTCTAAACATCGAAATACCTGAAAATGGTTTCGAGACTCTGGGTGGTTTTATTTTTGATCTATTGGGCAGGGTACCT
>JAHIPN010000291.1 GCA_018894595.1 bacterium | reverse complement strand
TCTCAGGAAATACTGGAGGGAGTATAAGCCTGAAAAGTGGCTTTTTGAAGGGGCAAGGAAAGACAGATACATAACAACAAGAACTATAGATAAAATTATGGAACATGCATGTACAAAAGCCGGTATAAACAAGGATGTTTCAGTACATACATTAAGACACAGCTTTGCAACACATCTATTGGAGGGGGGAACTGATCTCAGATATATTCAAGAGTTATTAGGCCACCAAAGCAGTAAAACTACAGAAATATATACCCATGTCAGCACACAAAGCCTGGGAAAAATAAAGAGTCCTTTGGACGGATTAAACTTAAAAAGGGGAGGTAATGACTGACAATATTTGTCAAAGTTAAGGTTATCTGGTAATTCAGCCAGAGTTGGTATATCCGAAATACTTCGGATATCACCCCAATTTGGGGGGTATATCCGAACCTATTACGGATATAAACAAGTTAAATAAAATTTCGGGCATGAAAACGACATAATGAGTTAAAAAAAACAGACCCCTTTTAGAAAGCTAACAAAATAAAAAAGCTTAGTCTTAACAAGATAAGGAGAGGGATAAACTATGCCGATAGACGATAGTATTAATAACAGAACTTTTGAGGAACTATTTAGTACCCCGATTAGTTTTGAGGTGCCTTTTTTTCAACGGGCTTATTCTTGGGAAAAACAACAATGGAAGCAATTATTTGATGATGTCTGGGAATACATACTCCCTGATATAGCCGATAGAGAAAAGAAGAACAACAAGAAGAGAGAAGAAAAAACTACACTTGAAGAAATTAAGGATTATTTTTTAAAATACGAACATTATTTTGGAGCCATAGTAGTTCTTCCAAAAACTGACTCAGATCCTGTTTTAAAGAAATTTTTAATCGTTGATGGACAGCAAAGAATAGTTACCATCTATCTATTAATTGCTATGGTCGTTAAATTACTTAGAGAACGGGTACATCAATTTGTGTATACTCAGGAATATATAAATGAATTGGAAAAATATATTAAGAATGATATTGACCCTAAAGGGAATGACTACAGAAAATTAAAAGTATACAGCAATAAAGGCGACCGTTTACCTACATATCTGAAGATATTTGAGAAAAACCCTGAAAGCCCATCACTTTCCATTGATCAGCAACTTTATGTACCACATAATAACCAGATTGATGTCTTTTGGAACTATGCAGGAAAACAGATGAAATCATATACTGTTAGTAATTTATATATTTTTTCACAAGCAATTCTGAGAAGCCTGAAAATTGTTTGGATTCCTCTTAACGAAAAGAAGGACAACCCACAAGCAATATTTGAGAGTCTTAATGATAAAGGTATGCCATTATCTGCCATTGAATTATTGTGTAGCTATTTATTTAAGCCACTGATTAACGAAGTTACAAAACAACATGAAAATATTCATAATGACAAATGGTTGGGAAGTATTCGGAAAGCTGACGGAGAAAAGAATTTTGAGGATTATATTAGGAACCTCTTTTCAATAGATAGATATAAGATGATTGGCTTGCGTCGAAAAATATATGTACATTTTAAAAACAATAACCCAAAACTATCAGAGCAAAAGGCAATGGATATAATAAATGAAATTGCAGATAACATAGATTTATTCAATCAAATTACAAAACCTGAAGTTTATAAACAGCCGAATAAGAAGATAAATAGTCTTTTAATTCAAATAAAACAGACAAGGGTCTCTTCTATATCCTTTACTCTTGCGATATTAATGAAACAAAAAGCTGGTACCTTAAATGATACTGATACTATAGCACTTCTAAATACACTTTTGGTTTTACTTATAAGAAGAAAAGTTTGTGAATTACAAATTACAAAGTATGATACATTTTTCCCATCATTATTAAGCAAAATAATCAACGAGCCTGACAAGGCAAAAGCATTTAAAGAGCGAATATCAAAAGAAGATTTGTGGGTTTCAGATCAGGAATTTAAAGAAGCACTCATTAATAAAGCTCTATATAAGCAAACGGAACCTGAATTTGTTAGAATGGTTCTGCAAGAAATTGATAAGAAAATGCAAAGTCATGGTCAGTTACCTGACTATTCAACTATCAGTACAGTTGAACATGTAATGCCACAGACTTTAGATGATGAGTGGAAGACATACCTTGGAGACGACGAAGTGAATGATGAAACTCTTGAACGAATTAAAAATTCTATCGGTAATCTTTGCTTGATAAGTAGAGCAGCAAATAGTTTTGTCGGACAAGACCCCTTTGAAAAAAAGAAAAATAGTTATACAGATGTCAGTGCACTGACAAGAGACTTGAAAAGCAGGACTGAGAAGTGGAATATGGAGGCAATAAAAAAGCGTTCTAAAGACCTTGTTGAGAAGGCACTTGAAATTTGGTCTTGGTAAAGAAAAGAAAGGTGGCCGGCTCTATTTGGAGAATGCCCGAAACTTCATTTAACAAACGGTTTTGCGACGCTCCAATATCCGTATTTGACTTTGAGGTCGAATCCATGTGCCTGTCCTATTATTGCGCTTAAGATTGACCTTAGCAGGCACACGGCGCAAACCCAAAACGTTATCTGCTCATATGACAGGGTCTAAAAAGATATAGGATAAGATATGAAAGCAATAAAGCAAGAGGAAAAGTTTAAAATTAGGCATGATAAAAATGTAAAGGATGTAATTCATGGTTATATTGGGCTTACTCCCCTTGAGGTATTTGTCATTGATTCTCCAATCTTCCAACGATTAAGGGGAATAAGTCAGGTTCCTTTTGGTTTTATGGTATATCCTTCACATTCGGTTAAACGGTTTGAACATAGCATTGGAGTGATGCATCTTGCAGGTAGAGTTATAGAAACCGCTTTCTATCATGCTGATGATGAAATAAAAAAAGAGTATCTTGAGAATTTTGTAAAAGACATAAAAATGGCTTTAAATGATGATATTGAGGGCAAGAAAAATATTTTGAACTTTCTCAAAAATAGCGTAATAGCTCCAGTATTTGACGATTCTCAGGATATTGAATCATTACTCAACAATAAAGAATTTTCGGATGTTCTTAAAAATATTGTAATTCAACTTACCAGAATAATGGGTCTTTTGCATGATATAGGACACCTTCCTTTTAGTCACCTTGGAGAAGAAATAATAGAAGTTATAATGAACGAGAGCATTGATGGGAAAGAAGATCTCATCAATAAAATAGTTCCACTATATACTTCTTTTTTAAATAGTTACCCAGATAAAATAAATAGTATAACAGGACTACCAGAGTATCCCATTCATGAACTAAATACATACTACATTGCTACAACACTTTTAAGAGAATATGCTGGTAAAAATCCACCTAATGATAACAAGTTAAAGGAATTAGAATTTTACTTAAGCTTACTTGGAAAAGCCATCAATAAAGTGGAAATACAAAAATACAAAGCGTTTCGGACACTTTTAGGCATTATTGATAATGATATAGATGTAGATAGAGCCGACTACTTCCTCAGGGATGGTATTACAAGTGGAATTGGGTTTGGTTCTTATGACCTTGAAAGACTTGTTAGTTCAATGAGGCTCATTAAGACACGCAATGATTTTATTATCCGTCCTAATACAAGTGCTGTTTCTGCGGTTGAAACATTTGTTACAGAAAGGTTTAAACTTCACAGATGGTTATACTTTCATCCTATAGTTATTCTTTTTGAAACCTGTTTTGTAAACCTTCTAAAATTGATAGTAAAGGAGTATAGGGATTTAGAGATATTAGAAATGTTTCATACTCCTAAATCATATGATGCTGTTCCTTCCTCCTTTATTTATCCAGAGGCGGATATTGTCACAAGGATTAAAAATCATTTTCTTACAATTTCCAAAAAAGCAACTTCAGAACCAAGAGATAAGTTTTTTCTTACACTTTATAGTGTAATTTACTTCAAAAATAAATCATGTAGACCGCTGTGGCAAAAACAGGGGGACTACTATATTAATTTTCATTCAAAAATTGTAACTACCGCACGAGCGCAAAAAGTTCGAAAATCTGACTCAGAGGATATACATGAATATATCCATACATATTTTAGAAATTTAGCGGAAGACTTAAATACAAGCAAAAATGTAGTAGATACGTTAAGGGGAGTATTAGGAGAAAACTATAATTTAATGATAACAGTAAAAAGATTCAAACCGATAAAAGCCAAACCAACCGATGCTACTAACGCGCCTTGGCAGTATGTAATTGTAGGAAAGGAAGAATTTATTGGAATAGAGGAATACCCTGCTATCAAAGCGATTGAAGAAACTTGGTATAAAGAAATACCAATAAATATATATATTGCCAGTAAGGGCGGTTCAGAAATATCCAGAGATAATAGAGATAAGATGCGGAAGAAAATTGAAGATTTTTTCTTTTCCAACGATAATAATACAAAATTTTCATTTAATGAATTTATAAATTTTATTAAATGATATTTAATAGACCCTGTCATACGTCAGATAACATGGCGGAAAAGACTGCGTCAAAACCTTGAGGGCTTCTTTTCCGCCAGAAACGTTATCTGCTCAGTGCGGGCAAAGTTATAAAAAGTGGAAAGGTAACAGCTATGACATATGATGTAAGTCAAAAACTTTGTTCTATATGTGGTGACCCGATACCAGAGGGAAGACTTAAGGTAATGCCAAAGACAAATGTTTGTACCAATTGTGCTAATGAACATAAACCCCAAGCGTCTATAAGCAAATCTGCTGAAGATTATGGCAACTGTCCTCGCTGTGGCTCAAAATTAAAGCTATGTCATGGACCGAAAGTTGATTTTATTGGATGCAGTGGCTTTCCATCTTGTACATACAAGGAATGGCTTTCGAAAAAATTAGGCTCAAGCCATTAAGAGGAAAAAGATATCATATTTCACTTGAAATGATATCAAGTTTTCATGTATCCTTTTACTAAGGAGGTGTTGAATGTCGAGGACTGTAAATGTCGAGGACTGTAATTGATATTGAAGACGGTATTTTAAGAAAGGCTCAGAGGCTTACGGGAATAAAAAAGAAGGTGGATATTGTAAACTTCGCCATTAAAAAACTTGTTGAACAGAAAGAGATTGAGAAAATACTTGTTCTTAAAGGCAAGGTAAGATGGGAAGGCGATCTTGAGGAAATGAGGAGAGGCAGGGTTGGTTCTCGTTGATACTTCCATCTGGATAGACTTTTTTCAGAATTCAAATTCGATTTATCAGGAGAAGCTTGAAAATCTTATCAGGGACAATAACAGGGCAGTAATCTGTAGCATTTCCTCTTGAAAAAAAATACCTTTTATGTTAGGCTGTTACCTCGTAAAAACACACGCCATCAACTTTCCTCTATGTGGTCCCGTATGGGTATAGGGGAAAAGGCGGAGGAAAAACCAGAGGAGGATAAAAATGGTTGCATCAATGAAAGAACTTCTTGAAGCCGGTGTCCATTTCGGGCATCAG
>JAHIPN010000290.1 GCA_018894595.1 bacterium | reverse complement strand
TTACCGGGAATATTGTCTTTATGGAATCAATCCGCGGAATTTGAAGAAATAATAAAAATAATAAAAGGAAAGCTGGTTAACAAAATATTGCTTTCGGGCCTGAAGGATAGCGCCCGTTCTTTCTTTATCGCCTCCCTAGCCTCAAAAGAAGAAATAAAAAAATCTTACCTCATTATTACCGATTCTCAGGAAAATGCCTTAAAGATATACCAGGATTTAAGCACTTTTTTAAATAAACCTCAAAGTGAGGAAGAGAATATTTTTCTTTTTCCTTCTTTTGATGTCCTTCCTTACGAAGGCATCAGTTTTGATCCCCAGATAATCCAGCAAAGGATAAATATCCTGAAACATCTTTCCGCAAACGACTACAATAAAAAGAGGATTATTTTAATTGCTGATATTAAAGCCCTCCTGCCCAAGTTGGCCTCTCCTCAAAAATTTAAAAAGACAAGTTGGAAATTAAAAGTAGGAGATGCCTTAAAAAAGGAAGATTTTTTAAAAATTCTCTTAGAGCAAAATTATCGCTCGGTAGAGATAGTCGAAGAAAAAGGTGAATTTAGCAGCCGGGGAGGGATTATCGATTTTTTCCCGGTAACCAGTGAAAATCCTCTTCGATTAGAATTATTCGGAGACCAGATAGAATCGATCAGGTATTTTAATTTGAGCACTCAAAGGTCGATACTTAAATTGGCAGATTATACCCTTCTTCCTTCCCGGGAATTAATTGCCGATGGTTCATCTAATTATAATTACAGCACTATATTTGATTATCTTCCCGAGGACCTGATAGTGCTGCAAAACGAGCCGGAATTAATTAAAGAAAAAGAGGAGGAGTTTCAGGAAGAAGTCGAAAGCATTTACCAAAAAATAGAGCAAGATAAAAGGGAATTAATCTTTTCACCCTCTTCATATTTCATCGCCTACTCCGAGATATGTGATAAACTGAAATCTAAAAAAATAATTAATTTTACCTATCTTCCGGAGGAAAACAAAGAAGATATTTCCGGTAATCAGGGAGAGAGAAAAGAAGAGAGAGAAGATATCAGAGAATTTATTTTAGAAGGACAGGAGATTACTTCTTATTTTGGAAATTTAGATCTATTTGCTAAAGATTTAGAAAAGTGGCAGAAAGAGAAACGGTATATTATTATTCTGGTCAGAAATGAAGGACGGGCCCAGCGTTTAGCGGAGATATTAGAAGAAAGAGGAGTAAAAAGGTTTACTATAGGAAGGATGGAAGAATATACTCATTCAAAGTCAATCATTTTTATTTCTTATGGCTATCTAAATTATGGATTCAAACTTCCTGACCTTAAAACAGTTTTTATAACCGACCAGGAAATATTTGGCAAGGAAAGGAATAAAAGATATAGGTTAACCAGGCGTAAGAGCGAACCCTTTTCCACTGTAATGGATATCTCCCCCGGAGATTATGTAGTACATATTGATCATGGTATAGGGATATACAGAGGGATGGTAAATTTAAGCGTTAAAGGAGTAAAACAGGATTATCTTTTAATCGAATACGCCCAAGGGGATAAACTGTATGTCCCGGTAGACCAGTTTGATTTAGTTCATAAATATATTGGTATCAAAGATAAAACCCCTAAGATTTGCCGTTTAGGAGGAGTCTCCTGGGGAAATGCCAAAGGAAAAGCAAAAAGGTCAATTCAAAAATTAGCCCGGGAGCTTTATAATTTATATGTTGCCCGTAAAGAAATCAAGGGTTTTGCTTTTTCTAAAGATAATAACTGGCAGCAAGAGTTGGAGATGTCTTTTCCTTACGAAGAGACTTATGACCAATTGCAGGCTTTATCTGAGGTTAAAGCTGATATGGAAGTCGTCAAACCTATGGAGAGATTGGTTTGCGGAGATGTAGGTTATGGCAAAACAGAGATAGCTATAAGGGCTGCCTTTAAGGCGGTATTAGACGGAAAACAGGTAGCAATTTTAGCACCTACCACCATCCTGGTTCAACAACATTATGATAATTTTCGGGAAAGGATGAGTTCCTTCCCTATAAATATAGATATGCTCTCCCGTTTTAGAACCAAACAGGAACAGAAAAAAGTTATCGAAGGTCTGGAAGAAGGGAAGGTAGATATTATTATTGGAACCCATCGGTTAATTCAAAATGACATCCGGTTTAAGGATTTAGGCCTGTTAATCGTGGATGAAGAGCAGCGTTTCGGAGTCCTTCATAAAGAAAGAATAAAAAAATTAAAAGAAAGTATTGATTCTCTTACCTTGACTGCCACCCCTATCCCCCGCACCTTGCATATGTCGCTTATCGGAGTCAGAGACTTAAGCGTAATAAACACTCCCCCGGAAGATAGATTTCCTATAGCTACTTATATCTGCCGGAGAGATGATAAAGTGATAACAGATGCTATAAGAAGAGAATTGGACAGGGAGGGGCAGATATTCTTTGTTCACAATAAGGTAAGGAGTATTAAGAAAATAGCAGGGGATTTGAGTCGGCTCTTTCCTCAAGCCAGGATCGGGATTGCTCATGGACAGATGGCAGAAGAGCAGCTGGAAGATATAATGATTGATTTTTTAGAAAAGAAATATGATATTTTAGTCTG
>JAHIPN010000030.1 GCA_018894595.1 bacterium | reverse complement strand
GTAACCCGCAACCCGAAACCAGTCGACCGAAGGGAGTCTTAAAATGCCCAAATCCGAACTTGACACTCTAATGGAGATAAAAAACAATCCATCAACAACTCAAAGATTGTTATCTCGTAAACTTAATATCTCTTTAGGCCTAACTAACTCTATCCTGCAAAACTTAATTCATCGGGGTTGGATAAAGGTCCAAAAGATGACTGGCCGTAAAATTCTCTATCTTATTACCCCCGAAGGTATGGCAAATGTCAGCCGTTTGATGTATACACGTTTCCAGGAAACCCTCCATTATTATCATTACACTAAAGATCTACTTACTGCTTACTTAATGAAACTCTACCAACAAGGAGTAAAAACGATAAATATTTATGGTACCGGTCAACTGGCTGAAATCACTTACTATGCTGGAATAGGTACCCCCCTAAAACTAAATGCTATTATAACCGATGACCCATCCAAAGAAAAATTCTTAGGCCAGCAAACTATTTCTATTGCAAATTTTCTATCTCAATGCTCTAATTACCATAATCTCTCCAACCAAAAAATAATCATACTTTCTACCAACAACCCGGAGAAATTAACCAAAGAAATAAATAAATATAAAAATATCCAAAAAAATATCAAAATAATTAACATAGAATCTGTCCTTAAAACTATCACTTAAGGCTTACAATCTGTATTTTTCTTAACTAAATACTAAATACTAACAACTAAATACTTTTTAGACTGGCCGACTGGGTGACCGGAAGACCGGTAGACTAAAATTGACCGGTAGACCGGGTGACTGGCAGACTGGAAGACCGGAAGACCGGTAGACTAAGTAGAACTGTTGCATAATTTACGTTCACTAAATTATAACAAAAGGCGGTAATAGTGTATGAAAATTGCAATTATCGGTACTGGCTATGTAGGTCTAGTCACAGGCACATGTCTAGCTGACTTTGGTCTTAATGTAATCTGTGTGGACCAGGATAAAAACAAAATAGATATACTTAATTCTGGTGGTATTCCCATCTACGAACCTAATCTTGCCCCCCTTATCAAAAAGAACATTTCAACTGGACGACTCACTTTTACCACTGACCTTGAAAAAGCGGTAAAAGAATCCAAAGTCATCTTTATCACCGTAGGCACTCCTCCCAACCACGATGGCTCAGCTAATATTGATCAGATTGAAAAGGTTGCCCAACAAATCGCCGCCTCCATGAATGACTACAAAGTTATAGTAAACAAAAGCACTGTCCCCATCGGCACCGCCGCCAAAATCAATGAAATAATAAATAAAAATGTCATTGCGAGGAGCGAAGCGACGCGGCAAGCCCAACCCACCTCAAAACCATTTGACTTCGACATCGTCTCCAACCCAGAATTCCTCCGTGAAGGCTCAGCAGTCTATGACTTCACCCATCCCGACAAAATAGTAATCGGCACCACCAGCCCCAAAGCCTTAAAAATAATGCAAGAAATCTACCGTCCCCTCTACCTTATCGATACACCTTTTGTGATTACCAATCCTGAAACTGCTGAATTAATCAAATATGCTTGTAATGCTTTCTTGGCTACAAAGATTACCTTTATCAATGAAATTGCCAATCTTTGTGACAAAGTAGGGGCAGATGTGCATCAGATAGCCAAAGCTATGGGCTTGGATGGCCGTATCAGTCCCAAATTTCTCCATCCCGGACCCGGCTATGGTGGCTCCTGTTTCCCCAAAGACACTGAAGCCCTTTATCACTTTGCCTCTACCTGCGGATATGAATTTAAAATCTTAAAAGGGGTAATCTCTGCCAATAAACGTCAAAGAGAGCTAATGGTAGAAAAAATAAAACACCACCTTGGGGAAGACCTCAAAGGAAAAACCATTGCCGTCTTAGGTCTGGCCTTTAAACAAAATACTGATGATATTCGAAAGTCCCCGGCGATTGATATTATTAAACTCTTACTTAAAGAAGGCGCGCTCATCAAATGTTTCGACCCTCTGGCAATGGATAATACTCAAAAAATTCTCCCTAACTTAACTTATTGCCAGGATGAATATGATACGGCACGAAACAGTCATGCATTGGTTATTTTAACCGAGTGGAACCAGTTTAGAAATATTGATTTATTAAAAATAAAGAAACTATTAAAATCTCTTATTCTACTTGACCTAAGAAATATATATGACCCAGAAAAAGTAAAATCTCTGGGCTTTATTTACGAGGGAGTAGGAAGAAAATAAATAATGCAAGAATCCCCAAGGTAAAAATTAGATTAATATTATGGAGGAATATAGAAAAATGAAAAAAGCCCTTATTACCGGTATTACCGGCCAGGATGGCAGTTACTTGGCTGAGTTTTTACTTTCCAAAGGTTATGAAGTACATGGTATTATAAGACGTGCTAGTACCTTTAATACTCAGCGGATAGACCATATTTATAAGGATCCCCACGTAACTGGAGTAAGATTACATCTTCATTATGGGGACCTCAGCGATTCGAGTCAGCTTACCAATCTCATCTATAATATAAAACCTGATGAAATTTATCATTTGGGAGCACAGAGCCATGTAAGAGTAAGCTTTGATATGCCGGAATATACTGGTGATATTACCGGTTTGGGCACAACGAGGATATTAGAGGCAGTAAGAAGAAGTGGGATAAAGTGCAAGTTTTACCAGGCATCAAGCAGTGAGATGTATGGGGATGCTCCTGCTCCTCAGAATGAGGATACTCCCTTTAGACCGAGAAGTCCCTATGCCGCTGCCAAGATTTATTCCTACTGGATGGTTCGTAATTATCGGGAAGGTTATAATATCTTTGCCTGTAATGGAATACTCTTTAATCATGAATCGGTACCGAAAAATTCTCCACTGATTGTAAATATAAATGGAAAAATGGATATCATTCCCATTGAAGATTTATTTAGAGCAGAAAAACACAGGTATGAAGGAGTATTAGATGAGTATAAAGGTGCCCTTGTGTGGAATGGTGAATATTGGGCTAAAATAATTAATGGGACTTGCTATAGAGATGCGAAAAAACCTTTGAGATTAATTCAAACAAGAGAAGCATGTTATGAGGCAACCTATGAACATATTTATTTTGATGAAGAAAATAGAGAAGAAAAGACAAAGGATATTGAAATAGGTGATAAAGTTTTTAGAATCAGCTTCCCT
>JAHIPN010000029.1 GCA_018894595.1 bacterium | reverse complement strand
TATTCCTTACTTATCTATTATTACCTATTATGTATATAATAATATAATTTCTTGCATTTATTAAACATAGTTATGGTATAAATTAATCTCTTGTGAAGTTATTATAACATAAAATATAAACAATAGCTAAATATTTGTTATCTAAAAAAAGGCTCTATTGTAAAATGCTACCAGACTTGCGGTACTGCCAGCTGCAAGTGTCATAAGGATAAGAAATTTAGACATGGCCCATACTGGTGGTGGGCAACAAAAGAGAATGGCAAGACTAAATCTATTTTAGTACCAAAGCAAATGCTACCTGAGGTTAGAAGTTATATAGAAAATTACAAACTCCTAAGATCCAAAGTTAAGCTTCTGGAAGAAATATCTGAGCAGATTATTAAAAGTAAAATTAAAATATATAGAAAAGATTTAAAAAGAACTGGTAAATAAGGGATAAAAGCATTGAAAATTAAAAGAATTAAAAATATAATATTTTTAACAAAAAAGGTGCGGAACGCGGGATTGACATTTATAATAAGATAGCATATCTTATTATCTTATTATTATAGATTATTTAATATAAATAGAAAGATAAGCATATAGAGATAAGACAATGAATAAGAAGATAAAAGAGAGACATAATATTGAAATTCCAAAAATCTCTATAAATATTACAGAAAGAAGGCTAAACATGCTGCAAGCAGAGAAAATAAAGAATTTAGGGCGTGTTTGGTTAATTATTTGCCAAGCAAGCAAGCAAGCAAGCAAGCAATTTAGAAAATAAAACATTACGGTATAGTTGTTCTTTTAAAAAAATAGTTAATAAAGTTGACATTGTAGTTGCAAGGGGACAAAGCGATTTATGGTCTTTATGGCCATTTAATTCGTTTTTGTCTCCTTTTTTTATTGTATATAAATTTAAATTTATTGTAAAAAAATTGGTTTTTGGAGGTGAAAGAATATGTGAATATGTGAGAGATTAGATCTGGATGCTGTAAGATCTAATCTTATGAAGTTTAAAAATGCAGCAGTAAAAATTTGCTAAACAATTATTGCGTTTAAGATATTGAGATTAACAACTATCTTATTTCTGGCAATTACAATGCCAGGAGCAAGTTTATATATATATTAACGTTACAAAACCTAAGGAGGTTTTAAGATGAGAATAAAAAAGAAACTTATGATGATGCTGGTAGCAGCAGTAGTATCACTTTTAGCGATGCTTCCAGTATCGGCAGTGTTTGCAGCCGAAACTAATTTATCGCAGACTCTGGCTGTTGGAATTTTGAGCGTCACTTCTCCTGCTACTGCTGCTTTTATTGGCAAGACTGTATCCAGTGTTGCTCAAACTGACGCAGCAGTTATAGGTAATGCTACGCATACCGATACAACAGGGATAAGAGTATTGGATGATACAGGCTCTGGTGCTGGTTGGGATTGCACAATGACAGTAAAACATCTCACCACTCGGGCTGCGGTTAAAAAGCTGGCAGGGGCTAATGCGACGGTTAATTTTACCGGAATATACGATGGACTTGATGGGGTGCTGGATCCTTGCGGGACTTTTAAGGTAGAAATCACTACTGGTGGAGCAGTAGGAACCGCAGTATTTAAATGGTGGGACCCAGCAGGTACTCTTACAGCGACTGTAACCACTGCTTCTACGTTTACTCTTAGCAATGGAATAACCGTTACTTTTGCAGCTGCTACCTACGCAGTAGGGGATAGTTGGTCAGCCGGTGTTGATCTCTTCCCATATACTGGCTTAACCATTACTCCCAGCGCTATTCATGCTGCCAGTGGCAGTTTGACGGGAGTAACTGCGGGTGGCGTGGTGACAATGAGCGGCACTGCAGCTACTTCTGGAGCTGCTACGGTAATGGCTGCTACAGTTAATAATGGTGCGGGTGACTACTATATAGACGTGGATTTGAGTCAAACTATTCACGCTAACTCACTTGCCGGAATCTTTACATCCGTAGCTACTATAACTGTTATATAACTGTTAGTTATATAGTTGGGTGGTGTGGGCTATACCCTCACGGCAGGGTATAGCCCACACCACTGCTTATAAAGGGCTAAACACTTACTTAATATAAGGTCAAAAATTGAAAACGTTAAAAAAACTATTATTAATTTGTTTTATTCTACTTTTAAGTTTTAGTATTTCCCCTGGTTTTGTCCAGGCTCTTGAGTACGAGGGCCTGGGTGTTAGACCTCACCAGGAAGGTGATGAAACCAGAGATTGGCTTATCTATACTTTATGGCCAGGGGAATCAATAGAGGATAGAGTAAATATATCTAATTCTTCTGATGAGCCGATTGAAGTTAAAATCTATCCGGTTGATGCTGACATACTTGAAGACGGGGCTTTTGCTCCCAGGGCAGAAGATGCAGAAAGGGTAGATGTTGGAGCCTGGATTACACTGGCAGCTTCGGAACTTACCTTACCCCCTCATGATGAGGCCTATGTTCTTGATTTCACTTTAATTATTCCGGAAAATGCTGAGGCCGGGAAATATACGGGAGCGATTGTTGCTCAAAAAAAAGGATATAAAGAATCAGAATCTGAAGAAGGAACCACTATGCTTGTGGTTACCCGGGTTGGAGCCCGAGTTTATTTAACTGTGCGCGGGACCAAAGTGGAATTCTTAGAGATAGGGGACATAGAGCTTGGAGAAGAGCTGGGAATGCAAACTACAATCTGGAATTATGAGGAAGAGGAAATCGGCACCAGGGTTGAATTTGACCTTCTTGATGATAAGGGGACTCTTATTGAAAGCTGGGTAAGTTCAGAAGAAATGTTGGAACCAGAAAACTCAAGGTCGGTACAATTCAGTAAAGACACAAACGAGATTGGCAAGGGAGACTATTTGGTTGTTGGAAGGGCTTACCGGAATGGGAAGGAATTCAAAAAGGCTGAAAAACAGTTTAGAGTAGGTGTGGCTGAATTTGTAGCGAGCAATCTTGTAATAACTCCAGACACGGTTCTTCCTGATGAAGAGGTAACAATCTCTGTTGATGTTGAGAATATCGGCAACATTGAGAGTATCTATACTGCCACACTGAAAATCAATGATACAATTGAGGAGACAAAAGATATCACACTAGTTGCAGGTGAGACTAAGACAGTTACCTTTACTACCATATCCAGGGTTGAGGAAGGGACATACAATGTAGCAGTCGATGGATTGACAGGCACATTTAGTGTAAAAATTCCCGTACCTTGGACAACGATTCTTATCGGAATTCTAATTGGAATTATTATTCTGGTAATAGTAATTGCCATAATAGTAGTGCTTCGGATGAAGCGAGGGTTACCCAAATAACTATTCTCATTGAATGATTTATTCATTACAAATCAAAAGCATCCACTGGAGATGGTACAGGCATGTGGTTTTCCCGACCCCGCCTTTTTGGTTAACTATTCCGATTTTAATATTTTTAGACTTAATCAAGTTATATTCCTTACTTATCTATTATTACCTATTATGTATATAATAATATAATTTCTTGCATTTATTAAACATAGTTATGGTATAAATTAATCTCTTGTGAAGTTATTATAACATAAAATATAAACAATAGCTAAATATTTGTTAT
>JAHIPN010000289.1 GCA_018894595.1 bacterium | reverse complement strand
GCTTCCACAAATTTGCATAAGCTAACCGCTATTTCCTTTTCTTCCGTCCCAGCTATAACTATAGAAAAATTCGATAAAATTCTGGCCTAAAAATATTAATGTAATCTATCGAAAGATATAACTTTTGCAAAGCTAATCAGAATTATACAATGGAACAGAGAACCGTTGTCCCCTGTTTTAGTCCGAGGGTTGTAGGTTCGAATCCTACCCGGGGAGCTTGCTAATTCCAAGCCCTTTGGCAATCACGCCAAAGGGCTTTTTTGTTTTTTGAATTATTTTCCAGGAAAAGAAGGATTTTTAAATAGCAGTGTAGTATATAATAAATAAAGATATTTTAATTCAATATTTATATTCAAAAATAAAAATAACCAAATTATAGATAGCTTTAAATAAATCTAATATTGTAACCTGTATGAAGGTAACAGGAGAGACTTTTTCTTATTAAATTAAGAAAAAGTGCCGAAGAGGTAAGATACCAAAGGTATTTAAACTTTCAGGCAAGAGGACTGTTGCCGGACAGAATTCTGGAGAGCTTTATGCAAAAAGGCACCGACGGGGCAATTCCTAATTTTTAGGAAATTCCTTGCAGAGTTTACTAAAAGAGCTATTTCCTGATTTTCTAGGAAGAATCTTTCAGGTAAAAGGACAGAGGAAGAGACTAATATAATTATTTTCTTACTCTGTCCTTTTTTATGAAAGTAAAGGATTATTAACTCTTGTGTTATAAATAATATTTTGGATTAATTAATCTGTGAATCTGTAAATAAAAAATATTTAATTTAGGAGATGTTTATTATGTGGAAGAAAGTAATTTATTTGTTCATTTTCGTAACTATATCATCAACAATTATTGGTTGTAGTGGAGGAAATCCAGTCGTGCCTCCTATTGATAACGCTGATTTATCAGAATACAATGAAATTATTGCAGACAACCAGGTTGCCATTGACCAATATGTGGAATACAACTCTTCATATAGTACTGATATTGCTAGGCAAAAGATGCTAGAATGGCTTGAAGAGCAAAATAATATAAAAAGAGCTGGAATAAGTGAAGATGGGACAGTGTGGTTTGAATATGAAAATGGTATTTTGGTCGGTTTTCTGCCAGAGGATGAAGAAGAAAATAAAAATATTTCGAGAAATAGTTTTAAATCTGTTTCAGATAGTTTATTAAAGACCAAAAGTTCAACTGATAAATCAACCCCTTCAAATGAAAAGGCAATTGTCTTAGCTCCTTATTCTATACTCGATCTTGGTAAAACGGAAGCAATCAGGGATAAAATACTCTCTATTGGTGGTTTTAGTTGTGATAATCCAAAAGTTGATTCCGAGGTGACTGTAGAAGTGATGAAGGAATTATATCAATATGGTATTGTATATATTGTCACTCATGGAGGAATCATAGATGACGATGTATGCATAGGATTAAATCATATAATTACATATAATTTCTATAATACTTATAAATCAGATTTTTTAGGTGAGGATGAAGATGATCCAAATGATAATCGTTTAAGATTTGCAGTTATATATCCTTGGTCAGAATCTAGTGTGGCGATTGCACCTCCTTTTATTTCATATTATGCAAATGGGTCTTATCCAAACAGTCTAATCTATATAGATGCTTGTGATAGTCTTGCAAAAACTGATATGGCAAAGGCATTTATAGGTGCTGGAGCACATACTTATTGCGGTTATCATTCTAAAACTTTCGCACCCCTCACTTGTGACTTAACAGCTTTTGATAGCATGATATATCTTGGAATGAGTGTTAAAGATGCAATTGATAATACTGATTGTAATGCTTCAGTTTTAGGTTTTATGGGATTAGATTATTATTCAGAAAGAGAAGATGATCTATATTTAAAGCCACTCAATCATGCCCCGGCAATCTCTAGTCTTATTGCTGATCCCTCCAGTATAGATATTAATCAAACTACTACTATAACCTGTACTGCAACAGACGAGGATTTTGGTGATTTTCTTTTCTTTGAATATAACTGGAGCAAAAATGGTGGCTCTTTTGAAGGAGATACCTCAGGATCATCGGTAACCTGGAAAGCTCCCTCTACTCAAGGAAATTATACGATTACCTGTGAAGTAAGTGATGGGAAAGCAAGTGATAGTGATCAACTAATAATTACTGTTGAGGAAGAATCAAATGAAGAGCAAGCAATAAAAGATGTTTTAAATGCATTTTTCCAAGCTTTAACTGGTCAGGATTGGGATAATGCTAGAAGTTACTGTGTTTATGAATCAATGGCATATTATGTAGTTAATACAATAGAAGATGATTATGAAGGTTATGATATTCAATTTATAGTAGATAAAATTAATCCAATTAATATTGATGGCCAAGATGCTGAGGCCTATGTTTATTTTCAACAAAATTTAGTCACTGTTACTCCCGATGGCCCAATTGTTGTTCACGATACGATGGTAAACGTTGAAACTTGGTTTTATTTGCAAAAAATTGGGAGTGGTTGGAAAATATATGAATTGAAAGAATTAAGTAGTCCAGAAATTCCAGCACAATAATTAGTATTGAAATCTAATTTAAAATAAGTTAGTAAATAGAATATTATAGTGGTTTACCAAAAACTGCGAAGTTAAATATATCTATTGATCCAAATCCAGTTCCTTGTTCAAGTGAAGACGGAAGATGGTATTTTACGATGAATATTAGTGAAAGCAATGGGGTAGGAGTTACTGTAACCAGCTTAACTTTCACTTATTACACCCAAGAAGATCAGTTAATAGGTACAGAGAGTTTTGATGCAGAAACATTTTTTGGATGGTTTGAAACAGGTTATATCCCCGCATTTTCTACGATCCAGACTGTAAGTAACTATTTAGGTACACCCGGATATTCTATTGCAACAGTCGCAGGTGTAGATGATAATGATAATCCGGTTGATGCAACAGTTAGAATAGATTATCTTCCTGAGTAGAAAACAGATTGCTGGTACTTTTTGTTGATAGAAAATATTTATTCATTAGGAATTACTCAAGGCAAGATAAGTAATTCCTAATGAATAAAATAAATGTTCTAACCTGTATGAAGGTAACAGGAGAGACTTTTTCTTTATTTAAAAAAGAGAAAGAGCCGAAGGAGTAAAGTACTTAAAATATCGAAACTTTCAGACAAAAGGACCGTTACCGAACAGGACTCTGGAGAGCTTCAGTAGAAGCACCAAAGGGGCAATTCCTATTTTAAGAGAGGTTTTTTTAGAAGTATTAAAATTATTTGATTTAAAATACTCGCGTACAAAAATAAAATAATAAATTAAAAGAAGGTATTTAAAAAATGAAAAAAAGTAATATTATTTTTGCTATTTTATTAGCTTTATCTGTAATTGTATATTTATCAGGTTGTGGAGGGAACCAAGTTACTCCCCCAGCCGAAGAAGGCTTCATTACAGTAGAGGGAGATTATAGTGGTTTTTATGATTTCCCGGAAGAATTTTTTGAAAGCTCGACTTTAGCCCCAGAAGACGTGGTTAAGGTAACTGATAGAATCTATTTATTAGAAAAAGAACTGGCAGGTGGCGATGCTCCTTTTTCTTTTGCTAAAGGAAAATATGAAAAAGATGTTTATGGAATGTCATCTCCCGAAGGTTTTGTTTTAGGTGAATATGCTTCTCCAGCAAATAATAAAGGACAACATTCTTGGGATGTAATAGCCCATGAAATTGGGCATAGTTTTTGGTGGTGGAGTAACTTTTTTTATACCCTTGCTGTTCCTGGACCATTTTTACAAGAATCAACATCTGTTTTAACTGCCCAGTATGTTTACGAGAGAATAAAACAAGATCCCAATAACTTTAATTTACCTCAAGAAGCAATTGCAAGTTTAGATGCAGTTTATACAGAAGAGAAGGAATATCAAAGATCTAGATACGAACAATATATAAACTTGGGCAAACCATATAGCCAAGATGAATCCGGTCCAAACTATGCGATTTTAACCAGTCAGGCATTAAATTATAAATGGTTTTTAATCGGAGATGATTATGGTTGGGAAAAATTCCAAAGGTTCTATAAAGGATTTTCTACTGATCTGAAAGATGATTTCACCTTTTGGCAGGATGGTGTTTCTGATATTGAAGAAACAACCTACACGATAGCTGCACTTAATGTGGCTTTTAATCAAGATTTTAGGCAAGAATTTATAGAGCTAAATTTCCCTATCGATGATGATTTATATGATAAAATTTATTCAATCATACTGGAGTATATTGATTAAAAAGGGGTACGTTCCCGATATTATTATTTTACTATACTTCCATTGTTTACCTGGAAACTCAAATAGTGTTAAAAATCCAAGGATAAGTAAAATTATTACTCTTTATAATCGCGGGTGACTAATAGGTAGAGTTATTAGGAGTGATTTAAATTAAACTTATCAGTATTTTGAAATTAAAGACTAATTTTAGGAATCTTTAATTATATTAAACGCATTACTAAACCAAAGACGTATAAGAGTGCAATTCAAAGAAAATAGTCTATCCATGATACAAAGGAGAATATGTGATGAAAAGATATAATAAACTATTCCTGAACCTATTCTTAATTCTCATTATCCTCTTTACCCTCACCTCCTGCAGCGGAGTAATTCCCGAACCTCCACCCCCGTTTGAACCGCATGGTGATATCGCAGACAGCCATAAAGTAACAGCTATTGCTCCTTATTATGAGACTGAACAAGGAGAACATTACTGCTTAATCTCAAAAGGAGTTATCGTCACGAATTACGAATCATCCCAGAAAGTTCTGACTCAGCAAGAATTAGCTGATGCAATATTTGTACCTGGTGGAGCCTATCCAACTAGTTTAGTAAGCTACATAAACAGCAGAAGTGAACTAAACTTAAAAGCAGAAATCCAATATCTTTCAATTCTTGAAATACAAAGAATGCTTGAAGATGATATTGTTCCCATTGTTTTAAGCAAAGATGGAGTAACTCCCACTCTTCCTATTGAGTACAATAAAATCAAAAATGAGATAATAATATATGGCACACTTGATGGCAAAGAATACACTTATGATCAATTTGAAGTTTTTAATTTAGATAATAACAAATCAGTCATGATAATAAACAAGGAAAAACTTCCAACTTATTTGGAAAATTTATTATAAACTTAATTTTAAATTTCTCTTTAGAATCTTACACTATTCAAGAGGGGTAGCCAAACTTTATAGATAAGCTAGTTCTTAAAGATAAATAATGGCTGAAATAGACCACCGGATTAAGGAACAGCTGAAAAAGGTTGAAGCGAAAAGTTATACCAAATATATTCAGAAAACAATTCCTAATTATGAAGAATAACTATTTTATGATTTTTTTTAAAGTGTTGAAGTTTGAAGACAGTTCGAAAAGTACTGTCTATTAATCTTCTCTGGGAACCAGACCTTCCAAGCTCTTTGGCAATTACTGAAGGACTATTTTTCTCCAATATTTTACAAATTTTAAACTTGAAATATCGCTTTAATATTGAAGAATCATCTGATTTAATCTAACATTTTCAGTTGTAATATTTCCCTTAAAAGTTCTGAAAGCGTCCAATAGGGGGAGCTTGCTAATTCCAAGCCCTTTGGCCTTTTGCTGAAGGGCTTTTTTGTTTTTTTTAAATTATTTTTCAGAAAAAGAAGGATATTGAAAACTAATGTCGTATTACTTATGCTACAACGTTTTATGTAAATAAATATCATAACCTGTATGAAGGTAACAGGAGAGGCTTTTTCTTTCCATCAAAAAAGAAAAGGAGCCGAAGAGGCAAGATACCAAAAGTATCAAAACTTTCAGGTAAAAGAACTGTTACCAGACAGAACTCTGGAGAGCTTTATACAAAAAAGCACCGAAGGGGCAACTCCTAATTTTTAGGAAAACCCATACAGAGTTTACTAAAAGAATTATCTCCTAATTTCTTAGGAAGAATCTTTCAGGTAAAAGGACAGAGTAAGAGAGTAATATAATTATTTTCTTATTTCTGTCTTTTTTATTTAGATAAAAAATATTCTAGATCAGTACTTAGAGCTGACAAAGGTAAACTATCCCGAAAGGGTAGGGCGCAAAGTTATGGGCCTAAAACATGGTAATTGCGAACCCTGAAAGTAGGTGAAGCAATATCCTGCGAGGTTAAGGCTGCTAGATTACCAGCTTTTTTTACGTTATTAATATTAAATAGAAAAGGACATATTCCATTTTAAGCGAATACGGTGTAACTGGCTCAAAGATAGAGTGCAGAAATATTTGAAAAAGAATATTTGTGATATTGATGAAAATATTGTTCATAAGTTAAGAAGAAATAAATTAAGTGTACTGCTGCGAGGATTAAGAACAAAAAGGGAAGGAGTGATTGATAGGATAATATAAAAAATACAAATAAAGTATTAATTTCAACTACTATCTAAAATTTGCTACAGACTAAAGGTATAGATGATTTTTTCAATAATTTACAAAAATAAAAATAAAATAATTAAAAAGGAGTTATTTAAAAATGATTAAAGGAAAAAGAATATGGATAGCATTATTTCTTGTACTTACTTTAATGGTAATTTTATCAGGGTGTAGCGGATTACCTAAGATAGCAGAGATAAGTATAGTTGTCGACCCAAATCCAGTACCTTATTCTAGCGAAGATGGAAAATGGCATCATACCATGACCATTAGCGAAAGCAATGGAGTAGGGGTTACTCTCACTAGCGTAAGATTTGATTCATATGACCAGGCGGAACAGTTATTCCATTCATATTTTTTATATGAAGCGGATATTATAGATTGGCTTGAATCAAATTATATTCCTGCTTTTTCTATGCTCCAAACTGGTGTTGCATGGTCAAGTTCAAGAAAATATGTAGCAGTAACAATCGAAGGCGTAGATGATAACAATAACCCAATTGAAGCAACAGGTAGAATAAATTTTCTACCTCAATAGAATTACATAACGATAATATCTCAAATAAGCATAAAAACTAATTTCAATAAATTAAATTTGCCAAAGAAAGGAGCCTTTATAAGGCAAGATATATCTTGAATTCTTAAATTTAGTTCTAACTTATAATGCAATTTGATTATCTTTTTTGTAGTACTTAAGTTATTCATTCTTTACAAAATTTTAAATAAAAAGGAGTTGTTTAAAAATGAAGAGAGAAAAGAGAGTATGGATATCATTAATCCTTGTATTTATCCTGATGATGGTTTTGTCAGGGTGTAGTGGGGTTACCGGACCAAAAACAGCGAAGATAAATATTACTATCGAGCCAAATCCTGTGCCCTATTCTAGTGAAAATGAGAGGTGGCCATTTACTATAATTCTTGACGAAAGCAATGGAGTGGGAGTTACTATAAGCAGTTTCAGATGGGATGAGTATAACCAGGAGGAGCAATTAATTTATACAGATATATTGTATGAAGAGGATATTATCGATTGGTTTGAATCAAATTATATTACCGCTTTTTCTTCGCTCCAAAACGGCGTTTATTATTATATAGCTCCAGGAGATGAATTTGCAAACTATGTTTTACTAACTCTTGAAGGTGTAGATGATGATAATAATCCGATTGAAGCAACAGCTAGGGTAGATTTGTTACCTCAATAGACTTACACAATTAAATAATGAGAGGGGACGGTTGTTTGGCACATTTTTAAGCGAAGGATTTGTGCCAAAGAACTATCCCCTGTCATAGAAGAAAAGAGAAGAGAAATAATAAAAGAGTGGATTAATTATGGAAAGATTTAAGTATATTATTAGAAATTAAAAAACGTTATTAAAGAAAAGGGGCATTTAAAAGAATGAAAAGGAAATCTTTTTTGTAGTTTTATTTTTGATATTAGCTGTATTTTTATCAGGTTGCGGTAGTAGTGGAATAGTAACTCCTTCGACAAATTTAACTGGCAATTGGACAATGACTAATTCCAGTTCTTCGGGAGGTACAACTTTAAAATGTAATATCGTTGATAGCTCTGGTTCTCTTACTATTTATAATATTGATATTGTTGGTGATGAAAGCAAGGATTGGAATACGGGCTATGGTACATTCAGTGGTTCTACAATCTCTGCAAGTGTAAGTGGTAGTTACGCTAATATTTATTATCAAACTGTATCGACTACAGTATATTTTGAAGGAACTATTGATTCCAGTGGTATCTATGGAACAGGAACTTGGGTCCAAACTTATAACGTATCCGCTAATTTCTATTCTTATACTGGAACCACTATTTTTACTAAAGGGTAGAAAGCAAAAGAAGATTATAAAAAATTATAAGATAATTTAAAATTACCGTTTTATATAATCTTATCTCTGTATATTTTCAACTATTATTTTTAAACTATCATAGATACAAATATTGTCATTCTAAAAAAAATTACTAAATTTGTCTAACATACTCAACCAAACCTTTAATATTGAGGCCTTTTAGATATTTTATCGAAAGGCTTCAATATTTATAAATACTTTATTAATTTAAATATTTAAATATTGTTTTAATATTGAAGAACTAACTGATTTAATCTAACATTTTCAGTTGTAATATTTCCCTTAAAAGTTCTGAAAGCGTCCAATAGGGGGAGCCAGATAATTTCCAGCCCTTTGGCATTTTGCTGAAGGGCTTTTTTCTTTTAAAAAGAAGGATTCTTGAAATTTATGTAGTATTAGGAATATAAAAGGATTTGAAAAGTTTAACCATATGAAGATGGTATATTGTAGAAGATAATATTAAAAGGTATCTGAGCGAGATTTACCTGGAATCACGAAAAAAGTAACACCACATATTTAAAGACACTCGATAGCGACACATTTTTTAAATAATGGAATGAACATTCGCAGGATTTAAGGGTTTTTGGGCCATACGAGTTTAGCCAGCACACAGATTTATACTGCTTTAATTAGTGATAAACAAAAAGAAGAAATTAATCGACTGCACCCATAAAATAAAATGAGGGCTAAATTAATATAAAATACCAAAAAAATATATACAATCATAAAGGATCAATTAAATTCGTATCTTATATGCAAAAATACAAACTTTTATTTTAGTTGAATTGGCGGAATAGTCATATATATCAACACTTTAAGCTATTTTTAATATTTTAGGCAATAAAGGGGATAAGTAAAAAGAGAGCAGGGTATAAACGAGCTTGGAACGCGGTAGAATGCAAAATAGAGGGTATTTTGAGGTATTTCTGAGAGAGTTATGAGCTATTTAGTAAAAAAAGGAGGTTTAATTATGAGCAATAGTGAATCAAGTCAAAAATTAAAAACTGGAGATACAGTGCAACTTAAATCAGGCGGTCCTATTATGACGAATGAATCTACCAACGAGAGAGCTGGTTATGCAACTCAGATAAAATGCCAGTGGTTTACGGGGGATGAGGATAAAGTTAGAGAGGGCTATTTTTCACCTGATTCCTTGAAATTATTCGTGAAATAAATAAAAGGAATCAAATCTCGGTGATCCGGCTTTCTCTCTCTAAAGTTCTCCAGACCGCTCGCTGGCCCTGATCTCCGGTTTTTGTATTTCTTCCGGGGGGCAGGACTTTTTAAAAAGGGGGTCAGGGAAAACCCTCGAACTAAGATCATTTCTTATCAGGTCATAATCTCACTTTTTGGCCTATTCTGAGCGAACTATTAATTAATAAGAAGGGTAAAAATGGAATTAGTAGGATTTACAAAGTTATTAAAACCATCCGTAGAATTGCAGAAATATATAAAATGGATAGAAGAAGAAACTAAGCGTATTGCTCTAATAATAAATGACCAAGATTTATTATTGCCTTATGGTATTAGTTCGGCATTTGACTTAGACCATAAATTTATACTCGTAAGAATTAAGGAAGACGCATATTTAGATTTTAAAGGTGATATCGATAAAGAGGAAATCGAATATATGATTGCTCACGAAGTAACACACGGACTTCTTGCTTACAAAGAAGAGTATTGTCAGTTTAGAATTAGGCCTAGTTCTACGAATTATGCTTTAGAGTTCAAAAACGCAGTTTATGTTTTTACAATGTTTGAAGATATTGTGGTAACTAAAATTCTTTATGAAAATAATTTTCAACAATATCCTCGAAAATACATATCTCAAATAGAATATGAAATCGAATGTGCAAGGGTTGGGAAAGATGACCATAAAGATGACTATAAATATATGGTATTTAGATATATATTGGTTTGGGGGCTTTTAAATTATACTAAATTAGATGGAGTTGGCAGAAAAAAAAGTTATGAATATTTAGATATGTTTAAAAAAACATATTCTAAACAATATAAACAAGCAATAAAAGTTAAAGATATAATTTGCAAAAATGATATTTCTACCGCAGAGGGCTTTCATAATGCTATAGAGAAATGTTTAGATTTAGATTTATGGAAAATACCAAGTATTGAAATTATTACAACATCACAAGCATTGCAATTATTACCACAGGCGGAATAAATAAAAATGGAAAAGAAAGGAGATAAAAAATGGAAAAAGAGGCAGATAATAATTTATCCGAAGAAGAGTATAATTTTTTAAAAGAAGAACTTAAAAAAATTGAAGAACAGATTAAATTAGGTAAATATGATACAGAAGATAATATAAGATCTCAAAAAATATTATGGGCATTAAGAGATAATATTATTAAACAGATTGGTCCTATAACTCCGAAAACCATTATTCTAACACCTGACCAAACGGAAGTAATAATGGATGAGTTAGAAAGGAATAAAAATAATAAAAATATATAATAGGCGATTAATGAAAATAATAACCGCAACAAACCAAAATAGTGGCACCGGAAAAACCTCTATTACTATGAATTTAGGAGTATTTTGGCCTATTCTGAGCAAGTTATTACCAATATTTCAAGCCAGGTGCGATTAATTGCACTTAGTTTAAACAATAAAGGGGATTTAAGATGAAAAGGAAATATTATTTTGTAATTTTATTCTTAATATTAGCTATATTTTTTTTAATAAATGCTTCTAATGTGAATGCAAAAATGTATAAAATATTAGATAGTGAAGGGAATATTATTCGTTTAACTAATGATCCTGTATTGTCAATTAAAGAAACAGAAGCAGGATATGCCATTTCTCCATCACCTAAAAGTATCATAGTGACTGCTGGACAAGAAAAAAGAGGCGAACTGAAAGCCTACTACGACGGAAATAGGTATTTAGAACTTAGCGAAAATCAAAAACTATCTTATGTGGCTGGGCTTATAGATATGTTATTTTCGTTTTCACAAACGCTAGTGCCTGAGGGTTATGCTGAGATTGCTTTAAAAACTGAAGGTATGAGCTTAGGACAATTAACGTCTATTTTTAATAAGTTTTTAGAAGAACACCCGGAAGACTGGCATTTTTCAGCGGCCTACCTTTTTTCTTTTGCAATGGCAGAAATATTTTATGAAAAATAAATCAGTTCTGATTAATCGTGCTTTTATAAATTATTTTTACAGGGGGGAATAATGAATAAAGAGGGGGAAACTATAACATTTTCAGAGGCCTGTAAGATACTAGGGAAAAGCGAAAGAACTTTATTTAAATATATTAGGAAGGATATAATTAATCCGGGAGAAGTAAGAGTTACTTTTTAATATACAGAATACTCTCATTATAAATAATAATTGAATTAGGTAAATAGCATAGAATTTATTAGAAAAGGAAATTTTTTCGCTATAATAGTTAATAAGGTTCATAAATATTTTTTTAGAATATTCTGCGATTTCATATTTTTCTAATGCAATTTCTCACTTTCTTTTTATCTTCTTATCCGTAAAATAACTGTACCTACTTTTATAATAATGGTTAGAATAAGAGAAGGGAGTATACTTTATTTATAAATAAGGGAAAATAGGTAATTTAACCATTATTTATGCTCATACAGGAAGGCCAATTAACTCCTTTAGTTTATAGATATTTCGCATTTCTTGGATAATTTGGTTCCAACTGGAAAACATTAGGGGAGCCAGACAATAACATAGGCAGACTTCTTTATCAGTGGTTTTGCCTTTTTAAATTATTAACAGATCCCAATCACTTCTTCTATCTTGTGATACAATTTTTCAGTTTCATCACTCATGCAAAAGTTGCGAAACTCGTCTACTATGCTCCACCATAGTAGACGCGAAAGCCCTTTAACTAAAAGATTGAAGGACTTTTATTTATGAATATTTTATAAATCTAATCTTTAAATATTGCTCTAATATTGAAGAATTAACTGATTTAATCT
>JAHIPN010000288.1 GCA_018894595.1 bacterium | reverse complement strand
GCCGTAAACTCCTGCGACTGGCTGCTCAATCGGTGGCTACCCATAATGTAACCTTTAGACGTTATTATTTACGCAAACTAGATCAGGGTAAAGCCAAGCCCTTAGTCTTGAATAATATTTCCAATAAATTGCTTAAGATAGCCTGTACTATAATCCGGAATAATACCCGGTATATCAAAGATTATCGATCAATAAACCCTATGTATTTAAAAAGTTTAAAAAGTGCTTGACAAAGTCATAGTGCTTCGGTATGGGTGGTTGGCTAGACCTTACCCAACAAGGACTTTCACCCCTGTAAGAAATATAGAGCTTCTTGGCGCGTCTTCCGCTAAAAGTTACCGAATTATTGACCTGGTACACCTTCCATATTTATCTAATTTAAAATATTAATTGTCTAAGAAAATGGGATAGCCCTATTTATTCTATTTTTCATACATTTGTTTTACTCAGTTCCAATTTTTCAGCAAGTACTTTTTGGTTAATTGGTTCACTATAGTGCCAATATAACAACAATACTCCATTTGATTTACATTTTTTCATTTTTCGTCTATCAAGTTTTTTTATCTTTTTAAATGATTCTTCGCCACCAAAAAAGTCAACCGGTTCAAAGTGCTGTCTACCTTGATACTCGAAAGCAAGCTTTTTCGATAGTACAAAAACATCAAGATGTTGTGGCTTAAGCCAATTAGGAATTACATGGTGCTGAGCTTCAGGGAAAATGGTTTTAACTAAATTGTAGAGTTGCATTTCAGAAATCCAACCCTCACCTATTCTCGGAAGACCCTGATTTTCGCGGAGAAGGTTTTCTGCTTTTCTAAGTATTTCTTCAACAAGTTTTATAAAGGAGTTTCCAAGTTCTTCGGCTAAATCAAGGTTTCTTCTTATCAAGTCTATCTCATAGAATTCTTTTTCGTTTATTTTGTGGCTACAACCCGTATATCGTATGCCATTAGTTCCATAATTAGATTTTTCAATTTCACTTAGAGATATTACGGTTGTAAAGTCCGGCTCTTTTTTTACCCTTTTCCATAATATATGTCGATATGCTTCTATTCCACTAAGGTGAAAACCTTTGTCTAAAATCTGTTTTTGATAATATGAAGGAGAATACGTTGTCCAAAGTCCGGCATATTCCGGGTCTTTAGGAGCTTTGATACCTCTAAGATGCTGAAAATGCTGAATCTGATCTGGGTACCTATCGAAGAGTCTACCCTCTGGACATTCACCAGCAGAAAATGAATCAATGGTTACCGGAGTGTTATCTCTTTTAAAATTTCCATTCCACAGATAGACACCAAAATGCCAATCTTGCTTTCTTTGTTCGACTAATTCCTCCATAGTAGGAGCATTCTCAATGATAATATCAAGCGGCGACTTAAGTCCTGTTTTTTTATATTGTTCAACTACCGCATCTATACAAGAGCAATATTCCGAAAGATTAGAATTAATCAATTCGTTCCTTGATGATTCGCTTCTAAAGTATAAAAGATCTCTTCCTGTTAAAGGAATATTCGCAAGACGCTTGAGATAGATTAGCTCACTATGAAACTCATCATAAAATCTATCTCCTAGAGTATCATAGTATTTTTGCACTGCCTCTTCATATTTGCCTTTGGAAATGAGCTCTCGAATTTCCTGATATTGGATAATGTACTCTTTAGCTTTTTTCTTAGCCCGTATAAAATTCCCAGTAGCAGGATCGATGTAATCAAAGTAGCCTTCCTTTTTAAGTTTTCCCGACTATGTAATAACCTTAATATCTTATTACCCAAACTATCAAATTTGGTTTTGATAAGAAACTTACTTTTTTCTATCTTAACTTGGGCAAAATTCATAGAATTCAAGACTTCTTGAATCTTTTGCGGTGATGCTTCAAGGTTAGCCTTTTTGAGCTTAAATTCCAGGGTTCTCTCTAAGAGAAAGGCTAAAAAGCAGATTACAAAATGACCTTTTATCCGGGATTCGGTCCAGTGAAATACCGGTCTTACTTCTAGGGTAGTCTTCATGATGCGAAATGATTCTTCTATCTTCCAGAGGGTCTGATAGGCTTTAAGGACCTCTTTTGCGGTAAGATTCTTTTCACTAGTTTGGATTCCATAATATCCATCAAATATTTCATCTTTTTTGATCGCTTCATCATCAAGGATCCAGTTGATATCCTTGGAGCCTTTCAGATATTTCTTTCCCCCTCTTTTGTTACTGGCAGTAATATAGGATTTATTATTAAGCAGGGTTCTGGCTTTTTTAATCAGTCTTTCCCGGTCGGCTCTGTCTTTTTGGGCCCTTTTAGGGGAATAGGTAATAATAAGGTTTTCAGGAAGTTCATAGTTTTTATTAACTCTATTTAGGTAATTTATTATCTTGTAACTAATTCCATCAGTATCCTGATAACCATCTTTATTAAATATCTCTTCTTTAATATTTTTTTTCATGTTTTTTATCCGGGAAGCGAATATATAATCATATCCCTTATCTTTAATATGCATCAAGTTTATTTTACTGTTTATACCTCTGTCGGCAACGATGATTACTTTACCTATGGTAAAGCGTTTTTTTAATTTATCTAAAGATACTTCCAGGGTTTTACCTTCAAAGGTATTCCCGGAAAATAGTTCATATCCTATAGGCCTTCCTTCCCGGTCTATAAGTAGTCCCATGACCACCTGGACTTCTTTGAATTTTGCATCTTTAGAGAAGCCGAAATCTCTCAGGCTATCTTTTCTTACACTTTCAAAGGCAAAGGTAGTAACATCATAGAATACTACATCTACCTGCAGGTTAAAGAGATTACAGTTTTGGTAAAATATCTCTTCTTCCAGTATTTCCTTACTTTCAGATAATAGATCTAAAGAGCGATAGAGGTGTTGCAGTTTTATTTCTGGTAATCCTATATAGCGATTCTGATGGCTATAGGTACTAAGTTTACTTTTTGCATCAAGCAGATGCTGGATGACCATAAGAAAAGAGGCATTATCAAGATTAAATTGGGTTTTTCTTTTTTTGGTTAATCTACTTAATGTTTTATCCAATCCGAATTCCTGCCATATCTTTTGATAAACAATATAACCCCAGTTTACTATTTCCGCCTCAGATATATCATTCATATTAATCTGATTCTTAAGATTGGATATTTCCTGTAATCTTACGGCAAGATGCTGGAAACTGGGATTGTCCTTTATTTGGTCTAATCTGCCCAGATTTAATAGGACCTGGTGTTTGATGTTATGGTCATATCTGTATGATCTTACCAGTTGAACATATTCATATCTTCCTGATTTAGTAATTTTAATAAACATGAATACATTATACTACTATATAATCTATTATGCAAGGGATGATATGATTTATTAGTATTATTATTGCCACTACATTTTAAAGGATATAAAATGTAAATGCTTATTTTACAAGGGTTTTAGAGGATAAATATCCAAAATTAGCTTGCAAGTGTCAAAGTCGGGATAAAATTCCCAGTAGCAGGATCGATGTAATCAAAGTAGCCTTCCTTTTTAAGTTTTCTATCCACTTTTTCCATGTCTCCCTTGCAAGGTTTCCAATAATTATCTTCGAAAAATTTAACCAACTCTTGGAAAGTCTTCCCCGTTTCCGTTTTTAGTCTTTCTACGGCAGAGCGAACCCGATCTTTATGTGCTTTGGAATCATATGCGTAGTCATAATGTCCATTGTTTCGGCAATATACAATAAGAGAAAGAATATCAGCCCCGTAAATCTTTGGTCGTGGTATATTAAAGTAGGGTAAGCTGAAGGCTGATGTTCCGACAATGAGTTTGTAAAAAGCGGCCATTAAATCGATTTGAGAATCCGTAAAAGTAACAATATGCCATACATCTTGTCCTTTACCTCGAATTTCATACTGGTGAGCAAACTTGGAAAGTTCAACAGCCTGAGGATAACGCTTACTTTTCGAAAAACCAAAGTGGATTCTATATAATTTAGTAATTTTGATTTACTCCTTATTAGAAATTTAATTTAAATAGATACATCCTATTTTCTCTATGGTTTAGCTTTCCATTTTACGAGATCTTCCATTAGGACATCTATCTATAGTAATATCTAAGGCCTCAACCATCTGGTTAAGAAATTCCACAGATTCTATAGGTTTTTCGTAAAAAATTACCGGATTATTAACCTGGACACCCTCCCTATTCGTCTAATTTAAAAGCAAAATAATAATTGTCTGAGAAAATGGGATATTTTGTTCTGTTTATTCTACTAAAATTTTCCAATCCTTTGCCTTTCTTGAATCTGTATTATAATCTATAATTGTAATTTCTTCACCCCTAGCTTTTTCTATTCTTGATATACATTCTTTCGCTTTATTTAAGAAGGCATGATTTCCAATAATGATTTCAATAGCAAATGTAAATCTAAGATATTTGTTATTCTTAAACTCTACAAGTTTTTTTAAATCAGCTTCTAAATTCCTAAAATTAGCAGCAAGTTTGAATTCTATCACTGCAAGGTTTTTTTGAGTATTCGGCACATGTATAATAAAGTCAGGTATTTTTCTATTTTTAAAACAATGTTGAGAACTTTTATCCACTTCGGCCTGAATTACGGGTCCACCAAAATCTACATCTCCGCTATCAATTAATTTACGAAGTTGGTGGTAGAATTCATAGGCAAAGGGTCTCTCTAGATATTTCCCTTCTTTGAGATTTTTTGTAGAAATATCATCTGGATCTAACATTGAATAGTCAATTTGTGAGAGTTTACAAAAATTTACATCTATATTTTCCAAAGCAGTTTTTATCGCTAAAATAAGCATTGATATCCTCCTCCGTAAATAGTCATTTAATATTCTAGGGATAATTAAACTAGTGAAAAGCAAGTTACTAATTCTAAGTTATCCAGGAAAAGCTTTCACATTTAAAATTATTCTATAGTAAAAAATATTTTTCAGTTATTGACGCCCCTTGTTTAATTTTGTTCTAAATTTTTTAAGTACCTTATTCCTTCTGGTTCTATATCGTAACAACCTAATTCTTCACCAAAATTTAAAGAGATTTTCTTGATGTATTTGCCATCTTCAAGAAGTATAATAATTTCTTTAAAACGATTCAAAGGTATTTCTACGTTAAGATTTTTATAAAACATCCATAGAAAAAAGTTCAGCGATATTTTTGTCTCTATGCTTCCTTAAAGCTTTAAGGATTTCGGTTTCAAAATCAGTTAATTTATCACTCATTGATAATAATCTCCTCAATATTTTTAATTAAAATGGATTAACACATCCTACTTTTTCTATGGTTTAGCTTTCCATTTTACAAGATCTTCCTTTGGGATGTCTATCTATTATAATATCTAAAGCCTCAACCATCTGGTTAAGAAACTCCTCAGATCCTATAGGTTTTTGGCTAAAAGTTACCGAATTATTGACTTAGCACACCTTCCCTATTTATCTAATTTAAAAGTAAAATATTAATTATCTAAGAAAATGGG
>JAHIPN010000028.1 GCA_018894595.1 bacterium | reverse complement strand
TATTCCTTACTTATCTATTATTACCTATTATGTATATAATAATATAATTTCTTGCATTTATTAAACATAGTTATGGTATAAATTAATCTCTTGTGAAGTTATTATAACATAAAATATAAACAATAGCTAAATATTTGTTATTTAAAAAACAGCTAAAAACGGCTTCCCGGGTTGCGATCTGAGACCTTTAAATTATAGCCTTAATGGTTTTACACCTTTAAAACCTGACCATTTTTAATATTTTATATAAATATTAGCAGAATTAGTGGCATAATAATAAACGGTAAAATGTACGTTATAATTTCACTTTTAACCGTTATCTTCCTCGATATCCTCTATTTCTTTCTCTCCCTCTGCCTTTATCTTTATATCTTCCCCTTTTTTCTACTTCTTCCCTGGCCATATTCATCACCTCTACTAAATAAAAAAATAAACTTTATATTTTTTTAACTACTTTATTAATTTTTATCGTAACCTCTTTTAGCTCTTCTTTTATTTCTTTTAGATTATCCCCCAAAATAGTTATAGTTCCATTATTTACTTTATTGGTGATCTGATTTAAGTTACTTATTATACTTTTAACATTAATAATTAAATCTCTTATGCCCGGGACCACTATAATATTTTTACCTAATGCACATCGTCTAAGATAATCGCTAAGATTAATACCAGGATTGCAGGAGGCCAAAGACATCTTATCCTTGATCTTTATAAGTTCTTCTTCACTAACCCGGAATATAACCCGATAATTTCTTTTGCTACTCATAATAATATTTTATTTGTCTTGGTGGCCAAGAAGGAAACCAATCCACTTAGTGACATAATAATAAACGTTAAAATGTACGTTATAATTTTAGTTATAATTAATGTCTATATTTTTTTCTATAAATTTAATCCTTCAATTATATTTTTAATTTTTAATACAATACCATTAAGCGTTCTTGCCAGCTGGTCTCTTTCTTCTTTTAAGAGCTCGCTGCCATCTAACCTTTCAATCTTTTCTAGGTCGTCTAAAAACAGGCTTCCATTATCTATAACCTTATCTGTAAGAATCTTCCTTTTATTAAATTCGGTAAGGTCAAAATCAATCTTCCCATACCTGCTTTTTTTAACTTCTTTTACCGGTTTTATTGTCTCATCTCCGGACAGTTTTTCTTCTTTTACAAGTTTAGAAACTTTTAACACATCGTCTTCGCGAACTTCTTTTAGTGCTCTTTCCACACCTTTAGGATCTGGCATAACATAATATGCTCGCCGGCCACTTCTTGAAGTTTCCGTACGTTTTAAAATGCCAAATGCCGCAAGTGCTCTTAAGCCAGGCCCGAGTGGATAAAATTCTTTTTTTTCTCTTACTTCTCTTAAAACCCAGCTACCTGCAAACTCTTCGTATTTTTTAGCTGCACCTAGAGTTTCTAATACTATTGGAAACCACTTTGGTTTTTCTCCCAGCAGTCTCTTTGTAGCGCTATACCCTGAAACCATAAAAATCCTTTATAAGCATATAACATAATAATGATGCTTTTAATAGCATAGAACAAAATAAAATTTTTCTCAACAGAATAAATAAAATAGGAGTAATGCAGCATTACTTCAATTCTGTTGGCTACTTATTCAACGCCTTTTTTTATAAGTCGGATTAGTCGGATTTCCGGGAGTATTAAGCAATGCAGCATTACCATTTTATATTCCTTTTAAAACGAAAAAAGCCTGATCTAAGACACAAAGAATACCGGTTAATAGTTTATTACCACTGACGAATAGATTAAAGGCTCTCAAATCGCAGATTTTCCAAAATGGGGGTTTGGGGGACACCCTCAAATAAGCTGTATATGTGGGACAAACGCAGTTTGTCATACATATACGTATCTTGCCTACCGTTTACCTACCGTTTAATACTAATAGGGGGAGTGGATTTTTTTGTACTGTAGCCTGTGTGGGCTGTTGGAAACTTGGCAGCCAGTAGCCGGGTTTTCAACAAATGCACAGGAGTAAATTTTAGCAGAATAGTAAAATAAAGTATAACAGGGGCTTTTTTAAAATGAGTCGTTTGCGAATTTAAAAAAGGGGGTTAGGGGCGTGGGGTTTGTTAATTTATTTAGATCCTTTTCTACTATTTAATTTAAGTCCTACTTCTCCCGGACCGGCGCCGGAGATCTTGTCCTACAAAAATTAATCTCCGGAGATTAATTTGTCCTACAAATTGTTTCGGCCGGTCCTGAAACTGTCCTACAATTATTAAGATATCCAGCTGCAGGAGTAGGACATTTTATATTTACAACATATGGTACATGCTGCAGCTGGACCGGATACCACATATTGTACTCAGCGGGCCCACAACTAATACCACATACAGTAATAGTTCACTATTAAAATTTATAGGACGTTTCATTTAATTAATACTTAAAAATTGCAACTAGGCCAAATATTATGGTAAGTACTAATCCCGTAATTGCAATTGGTACAGAATATTTATTTATTTTTTTACTTCTATCCGTTTCGTATTTTCTAGTTTGAATAATACTACTTAATTCTTTGAGTTTTTGATTTATTGATCCTACGTCACTGTTTTTAATGTAGGATAATATATCTTGAAAAATGTTTCTTTCAATTTCTTGTAAATCCGAATATGGAGAAATTTTTTCATTCTCTTTTATAAATTTAGATATTTTATTTTTAAAATCAATTATTTCCTTGTACTCTAGTGAATCATCTAAACTTTTAGATATTAGACCTGCTAAAAATTCTCTTAACCACTTATTTAGTCCAAGTCTGTATTTTTTATCTTCAGGACCAAATGTTGCTATACCCTTATAGATGTTTATTAGGTCATCAGTAGTTTTGATTGATCCTGATTTTAATCCGCTAAGCAAAGTATTAAAAAAGAATTTTTTCTCTTTTGTTTCACTTCGAGGATATTTGAGACTTAAAATAGCGTATGCTAATGTTGCTCCTGCAAGTATAATTGCTATATAAATAAAAATATCTAAATATTGCCCTTCCTTTTGCAGGGATTTTAAATCTTCCTGGCTTTTAAGGTGATCTAATTCTAAATCTTTTAAATATTCTTCCATTTGTGTATTCAATTCTTCAAATTGTGTATTTAATTCTTCAACGGTTTTCTCAGAATCGTCAATGTTGTAGGTTTCTTCATTTTCAGCTTCACTATTTGATTCTGATTTATCAAAACCAACCAGAAAAAAGCAGGTGATTGTAAGAAGTATTAACCAAATTATTAAAATTTTTAATTTGTTTAAATTTTTCATAAGATTGTAAGGTACCTATACTTCATAATAAAAAAGTTTAGTATTGGTTTTTATTATATCCAATAAAACTAATACATTATAAAGTATTTTATTTTTATTACTTTCTTATTAATTTTTGACCCCTAAATTTCGATTTTAGCTTTTTAAGGTAAATTTACATCAACATAACAATTATGTGGCGTAAAAGTGCCTTTAAAAGCGTCTGGTAACAAATTACGCTATGATTCTAAACTCATTCATCCCCTTTTCTACATCTATGTTGGCCAGGGTAATATAGATAGTAGTTGTGCTTATATCAGAGTGTCCCAGGATTCTTCTCAGGGTCTCGATATCTTTGGTCTGCCTGTAGTATTCGGTAGCGAAAGTATGCCTTAGGGTATGTGGGCTTATGATCTTATCTATTTTAGCTTTTCGGCCATATCTTTTAACCATCTCACATAAATACCTGGTACTTAATTGCTTGCCTTTAAGGGTAGTAAAAAAGTATTTTGTTCCCCTGGGTTTCCTGCCTTTCCACTGCATTAAAGTTTCTTCAATCCCGACCGGGATAACTAGATCCCTGTCTACCCCTCCTTTACCATTAACAACCCTCAGTTTCCTGCTGGTAAGGTTAATACTGCCAGGCTTTAGATCTGTTGTCTCTGATACCCTAAGGCCCATATTCAACATCACAAGAATAATGGCTTTATTGCGTATGCCGGTGATATATCTTCTGTTGGGTTGTTTTATAAGTTTTTGGGCTTCAGCTGGCTCTAAGACTACCGGAAGTTTTTTTCTCCTGGTAAATTTCATAAAAGATCCCCTTTAGTTCCTAATATGCGAATAATAGGTATTGTATAACAGGGCTTTTGATATATGAAATAAAATCAGTATTTATACACTAAAAATAACTAAAAAATTTTAACGTTTGTATATTAATTATTATTTAAAAATAGCTATTTCGATCATCAAAATCTTCATCAAAATCATACTTTTCTTTTTCTATTAATCCAATCTCCCTTAACAAGTCAAAAAACAATCTATCTCTTTCTTTATAACTAATTTCCTGACTTAATTGTTTAGAATATTCCTTTAGTAAATCCAAGCATGAAAAAAATTTATTTCTATAGGGCTCCTCCTGTGATTTCACAATACTATCAAAAAATGTTATATATCTTTTCTCTGGTTTATCTTTAAATCTAATATCTGCAAACCCTAGACCATCTTTATGTCTTATATCCTTCATCTCATTTTCTAAACTCGGTAAAAAATACTGGTTATGGGTTTCAAATCCTAATACCCCTAAATTTTTAAAAATAATTCTAGTACCATATGTAAATTTCCTAGCTATTATGACCGGTAGTGCTTTGTTGTTAACACATTTTTCTATAATTTCCCAAATATCCTTTGAGTGTGGATTAAACCACTCTCTTTTATTTTTGCATTCTACTCCCAGGATCTCTTTTTCTTTGCCAAAAAGTATTAAGTCAATATCACCTTTTATTTCTCTTCCATTAATAACTAACCTATTAGTACTCTTTCCTGGGCCCCCCAAACAGCGGTATTTAGTTTTTAGTACAGCTTTTTGGACTATTTTTTCTAGCACGGCTCCACAATATTTTTGAATAGTTGCTATTTCTCTATATTTTTTATAAAGGCTTGTTATAAAAATGTATCTTTTCTTGTCTTCCTCAAAATTCAAATCAAAATCTTTTGGCAAGTAAAATTTTATTTTATTTCTTTCTAATTCATAATAATTTATTTTAATTTCTTTGCTTTTTACTAATATTTTTAAAGCTTCGCTTACAAAGTCAGGTTCTGCTCTAAGGTTGTTGGGCCCTGCTTCGCTTATTTTTGCTTCCAATTGTTTTCCGCAACAAACCCTTCTTTCTCTTAATATTTTTTTTACCCGGTTTTTTGCTATGTCTAACCAGTTATTATTCAATTCAAACTCCTGGGGGCATATTAGTATATCTATATATAAAAGATTATAAGAAGCTGGCTCACCACAAAAGAATCTGCCTAGTAATATCTTTATATAATCTTAATAGAATATTAGCGCTTTTCAACAGGCAATAAAACCCGCTGCAGTAGGAGCTTTCAAAAAAGTTCACTGTGGATATTAGTCCTACCTTTAAAAATCTTTTTTAATTTCTTTTAGCTGCTTTCTTCTTCTTAAAATATAAAAAACCTAAAATCTCTTTTAGTCTCCTAATATTTAGTAATACCTAATATTTAGTATTACTGTTGACAACTCCCTTAAAAAGCCTAAATAAGCTCGAGTTTAAGCGTAATTTAAGGGTTTTTGGGATATTTTATTTTGTTGCTAATGTGGGGATAAATCTACTTATTTTGTTGCTAATGTGGGGATAAATCTACTTATTTTGTTGCTAATGTGTGGTAAATTTTACTTTGTCTGGTAAAACTTTGGTTAAAAACTCCACTGCGTTGGCTTCAAGTTTGTTAGCCTCTAGTTCAAAAAATTTTTTATAATTCTCGTAACCTATTTTTTTAATATACATTCCTAGCATGCTTTCCTGATCCTTAAGAGGAATCTTTGTTACCTGGCCATTAAACCATTTTAAAGTTCTCTCTAAAATCTCCTTTTCTTCTTCGTTTAATTTTAATTTTTTTGGCTTAATATGTGGTCTTTTAAAACTAATAAATGCTTCCCTTATGTCTTTTATACCTATTGCTTTTATAAGGTCTTTAAAGTCTGTATAGCTATATTTTTCAAATGCTTCCGATATATACAACGGTAATTTTACCGTTTTTGTTTTATGAAAATCATTATATAAAAAGAATTGGTCTATCTCGGGGACCGGTTGATAATGCTCACTAAAATAAATTAAACATTCCTTTAGAAGTTTGTAGCATTCCTTAGGCCTGGCTAAAATTTGCTCATCAATTTTCATATCTTCTAAAAGGTTTCCTATTTTTACAGGGGTTGTAAGTAAATTAGCCCTCTTTCTTTTTATAAGCTGCATATAGAATAAAAATAAATAAGGTTTTTCGGTAGTTTTTCTGTCTTCAATGGCCCTTGTATTTTTAGTAAAATACTGGCCGGCCTCTCCATTTAAAATTTTTGTAACCCAGTCAGAATAAGGATTATTAAAGGTAACTATCCAAGCATCTTTCGGATCTTCAGGCTCATCTAAAATGTAAAAATTTGGTATGCCGTGTCTGGTATATTTCTTGCCGTCAATTATTATTTTATCAATTCTGTATGTCGTATAAGCTCCAGTAAGCAAATCTCTTCTTAATTCATTATAAAAATTCCTTTGCTGTTGAATCTCTTCTTTGGAATAACCTCTTCTTTCCGCATAATAAGGAAATGGAAATTCACATTTTGCTTCTTTTGCGGGATTGTTAAATTGCTGTTCCTGTATCATGCCCATTAATAAGGATAAGTTTTTAATTTGGCTTACATACACTTTTGGAGGTCTGCCTTCAAATTTTAGAAGATCATCAGCTTTAACAATATACTCTACTCCTTTGCTTTCCCAAATCTTAACTTCCCCGGCCATAAAATCCTCGTTTATAATGCTCATACCTTTGTCGTTTAATTTTTGAGTTTTAAATACCTTGTGCAATATGTTTTCTATTTCTGAATGAGTATAGATTTTTTTAAACTTAGGGTGTTCAATTTTTTTCTTCTCTAAGAATTCAATTAGTTCATCTTTATTTTCTGCAAAATATCTTATTAGTTCTAAGGGCCTGATCTTTCTTTTTTTTGCTTCATTTTTTATTAGTCTATAAAAGCTCTTTAATACCTGGTCTTCTTTTTCATTTACCTTAAATAGCCGGGGTTGGTTAGCTGATCCTGATTGATAATACAATGTTAAGACGGAGGCTAATTCTTTTTGGCGTATCTCTTTTTCGTCTTTTTCATTCACAATTTAACCTCTTGTATTATTTATTAGTAACAAAATCTATAAGATAAATTAAATCAATACATTTATCAGGAAATTTCTTTAGCCAGGTTAAATTATCACCGCTATAAATTACATTTTCTAATTTCATTAATTATCCTTAACTTTAAAGAAGTCTTTTTTAGCTTGCTCCAGGTCAAATACTTCAACCATGTAACGGATCACTTCTGACTGGGTTACTTTTAAATGTCGTGGCGCTATTTGTTCAGTGTATTGTTTCAATCTTTCCTTCTCATCTGCCCGGATATAAAAATTGACTCTTACAAATTTATCTTCTTTTTCTTTGTGCTTAGTTTCAACTTTAGGTAAGCCGCTATAAATTTCTTCAATTTTCGTTTTTTTTACCATGATTTAATCACCCCCCAAATTCGTT
>JAHIPN010000287.1 GCA_018894595.1 bacterium | reverse complement strand
TATTGCTCAAGTATTTGTCCTTTATTATATTAGTATACTACATTACTTCAAAAAATCCTCTTTTTTATGTGTAATTTTTGTAGATTATTTATATATGTTCATTCCTTTATCTTAAATCAAACACATTCAGCACGGCACACCGTGGTGCTACAAATTTTCGTAAATGTATTCTATGATTCTGTTTTCAAAAATTTTGGGGTCATCCTCTTCTTCTATAAATATAAAATTATTTTCCATAAGGCAAAAGACTATCCATCTCTTATTTTTGGTCTGTAAAATACCCGCCAGTGCTGAGGCCGAGGATAATGTCCCTGTCTTGCCCCATACCTGAAAAGGCAGGCGCTCTTTTAAAGTCCCGCTCTCTTTGGTGTTGGCAAAATAATCCAGAATTTTAAAATCGTATTTCCGGTAAAGATAGGAAATTGCTTTTACCAGATGAGCGGGGGTCATAAGATTATATTCAGAGAGACCGCAGCCGTCCACAAGAATGTAATCTTTTCCCCATTTTAAACCCAGGGTTGTATCAATAACCTCTTCTAAAGAGGCAATAGCCCGAGCAATGGAGGATACTCCCTCAGGATTATCCATTAGAGCCAGGGTACGAAAAATATTTTCAGCACTTTGATTATCACTCTTTTTCATCATATAAACCAGTATTTTATCCAGAGTATCAGGATAATAAACATATTTTATCCGTAGATCCTCTTGGACCTTCCCAATCCGAATATCCCCTTTTATCTTTACTCCTTTTTTGGATAGTTCCTGAGAAAAAATATTTCCCCAGAGAAGAGGCATAGCATTAAGATGGGAATTTTGTTTTTCCTTGACTTTATATCCCATTACAGTTAATGCTCCAATCAGAGGGTTCTTATCATCCCACATCCATCCTCTTCCTAAAAACTCTTCGGGCAAGAACTTTGAATTGTCCAATACAATATCTCCGGAGATATACCTGATATCAAATTTTTGCACCAGGTCATCAGCTATCTTTCTGATAACTTCCGGGGATTGAGTGGAGTCTCCGCTGCCTACTACATATAGGTCTCCGTTTATCTCTCCGGAAGTAGTGCTGGAAAAATAAAAGGAAGTGGGATAAGTATACTGCTCCTCATCAAAGATTTCCAGAGCAGCCAGCAGAGTAAATATTTTGGTAAGAGATGCCGGGGTGAAAAGTTTATCTTCATTATGAGAAAATAGCACTTCTTGAGTGTTTAAATCTTTTATCAGGATTCCCGAAAATCCCGGAAACTGATTTATCTCTTCCCGGATACCTGTGCCAGCACAAGCTATATAGATTAAAAGAAAAGTAAATATCAAAAAGGATGATAAAAAAATAATTATCTTATATCTTAACTTCAAAATCTGTTCCTTTCCGGTTTTTATCTTTGTTTTTCATTTTTCCTTTTAGCACATTCAGCACGGCACGCCGTGCTGCTACAGTATTTAATTTATTCTACAACTAGTTCAGAAGTACAATGTGGGCAGCGTGTTGCTTTAATTGGAACATGAGATAGGCAATATGGGCAATCTTTAGTAGTTGGTTCCGGGGGTAGAGTTTCTTCTTGAGCTTTTATTTTGTTAACTGCTCGAATGAGAAGAAACAGAGCAAAGGCAACTATGAGAAAATTAACAATTGTATTCACAAATACACCATAGTTTACAGTAACTGCTCCGGCTTCCTGAGCGCTGGCAAGGGAAGTATATGGTCCGGTAATCTTACCCTCTTTTAGAATTATAAAAAGATTGGTAAAATCCACTTTGCCTAATATCATACCAATAGGAGGCATGATGACATCAGAGACAAGCGATTTTACAATTACCCCAAAGGTTGTTCCAATAACAATCCCAACAGCCATATCAATTACATTTCCCCGCATGGCAAATTTTTTAAATTCCTTCCACATTTTCTATTCCTTCCTTTCTAGAAATTTGAATTATATATTGTGATTGCAACCCAAAAAGTAAACAAAATGGTAATGTAGGGGCACGATGCATCGTGCCCACAGGAGAAATTAGACAATAATATGGTGAGGGCACAATTCATTGTGCCCCTACAATATAATTATGATCAAAAAGTCATAATTTGCTATAAAATTATCTGCAACGCACTATATGTAATTTTTTAAAAATGTTTTTTAGGTTTTTGGAGAATAACTATATTGTAATATCTATTTACTTTTTTTCTTGCGATAAGTTGGTTCTATATGGATGGTAGTCCCAATATTCATTTCTTCTTTTATCTTCTCTTCTAATTCTTCGGCAATCTTGTGGGCATCTTCCAGCCTCATATCTGCTGGTAATCTAATATGAAAGGTCAATTCTCTATTATCTCCATATTTATGAGAATGAAGGTGATGTAATTTAACATCATGAGATACATTATTAGTTACAATTTTTCTAATCTCTGCTTCAAAATCCCCGGACGGCTCTTCCCCGATTAAGCTACTGATTGATTCTTTTAAAATGATGTAGGTGGTATAAAAGATGACCAAAGATACCACACCACCCATAATACTGTCCACCCACCAGAAATACTCTCCAATAAAGATACCGACTAAAATCATAAGAGATACCAGGGCATCACTTCTATGGTGCCAACCATCGGCGATAAGTGATTGAGAATTAATTTTCTTTCCAGCGCGTATAGAAAATTGAGCCAGCCCTTCTTTTAGTATAACGGAGATTATAAAAACTATTATAGCTAAATTTCCGTAAGAAGCGGATTGATGATTTATAAATTTTTGAATCGAGGCAATTAAAAAATTAACGCCTACTATGGCTAATATGGTGCCGATGATAACCGAACTAATTATTTCTGCCTGACCGTGACCGTAGGGGTGTTTCTTATCGGCAGGTTGGGATGAAACCTTGAAACCTATAATCACCACCACAGAGGTGAGCGAATCAGACAAGGTATGCCAGGCATCGGCAATTATGGCTATGGAAAAAGTCTTGATTCCTACCCAATATTTCAAGCCAAAAAGGAGGGTATTCAGGATGATAGATATGGTTCCCTCTAAATATCCGATAGAGGTTTTGTATTTTTTTGATATTTGTTTTTTCGGGTTAATTTTCATCTTGCCCCCTATCTTAATAAAATGTAAAGAAAAGTGCCTGGCACCTTTCTTTACATTTTTCCTTTCCACTCTTTAAAAAATTCCTTTAAGAAAAGATTAAGAAAACGGTGTCTCCTTTTAGCCATTTTACGACCTAATTTGGTATACATCATATTTTTAAGCTTTAACAGCTTTTCATAAAAATGGTTAATAGAAGGGGCTTCAGTAATTTTATATTCTTTTTTAGTTATGGATTTGCTCGGTTTAATGGCCGGGTCGTAAATTGGACGATTAAAAAATCCCCCATAAGTAAAAGTCCGGGCGATACCAATTGCCCCCATAGCATCCAGACGGTCGGCATCAGTCACAGCCATTAATTCTTTGGAGACTGTTGGAATGGAAGAATTTTTTTTATCTTTTCTCTTGCCTTTATCAGGCAAAGTGTGCATAAAAGATATCCGAGAAGTAATTTCTACAATTTTATCGATAAGCGAAGGGGGAATCTCCAGAGAAGAAAGCCACTCTCTTACCTTCACTGCCCCGGCTTCTTCATCTCCCCGAAAGAACTTATAATCACCGATATCATGTAAAAGGGCAGCTAATTCCACTATAAATATATCCGCACCTTCTTCTCGGGCAATTCGTTTAGCTAAACTCCTTACCCGATGTATATGCCACCAATCATGACCGGTACTATCCTGGTTAAAGGTTTCTTTTACAAAATATTCTGTTTTTTTAATTATCTCTTGTCTATCCATTTTTCCTACCAAAGGGCGGATATTTTTTCAAATAATTTAAAATAAGTTTTTTATCATTTTAATCAATTAAAAGCATTAAAGCAAATTTTGCACTGTTGAAGAGGGGGAATTTTGATAAACTACTTTGAATTAAAAAATCTATCCCCTATTTTAAGATTTTTTAATTCTAGAAAATATAAATAGGGGATAGAGCAAAGGTAGGTTAATACGGGGTTAAAACTTAAATTTTTTCTTTCTAAAAAGCTTAAGACAAGTGTTCACTACTCCTGGGTCATAAAGGGTACTTTTGTTTTGGGAGATTTCTTCCAAAGCTTTATCGATACCTAAGGCTGGGCGATAAGGTCGGTGAGAAGACATAGCCTCTACCACATCAGCCACAGCTATAATTTTGGCTTCTATTAGAATCTCATTAGCTTTTAAACCCTGGGGGTAACCCGAACCATCTATCCGTTCATGGTGCTGAAGAACAATCTGGGCTACCGGCCAGGGGAATTCTATCGATTTTAAGATATCATACCCTATCTGGGAATGGTCCTTAATTAAACTGAATTCTATCTTGCTTAATTTGGTGGGCTTACTTAAGATTTCTGAAGGTATACTAATCTTTCCCATATCATGAATCAGAGAAGTTATCCTTACTCCTTCAATCTTATCCCGAGGAAGTTTCATCTCCTGGGCTATGGTAGTAGCCAGTTTAGAGACTTTCAGCTGATGTCCAGCGGTATAAGGGTCTTTGGTCTCTACTATCTTGGCTATAGTATTTATAGTGCCTTCCATAGTTTTTTGTAATTTTTCATAACTTTGTTTAAGTTCCTTTGTCCTTTCCTCAACGATCTTTTCAAGGTTATCAGCATATTGCTTTTTGATGGCAGTTTCGATCTCCAGTTCCCGTTTACGCGCTGAAAGACCTCTCTGAAGAAGCAGCAGATCTGTCCCTTTGTTCACTGAAATAATAAGTTCTTCAAGTGGGATAGGTTTTTTCAGATAGTTGAAAACGCCCATTCTCAAGGCTTTAATAGCAGTCTCATGATCACCATGACCGGTAATAATA
>JAHIPN010000286.1 GCA_018894595.1 bacterium | reverse complement strand
TGATAGTCTAACTCCATTTGCAAGTAAGTATTTTTTTCATCTACTCCAATATTATTATCCTTATTTTTTATATTCTCCCAAATAGCGCCTACAGAAAATTCCCACTGAGGCGATATAGTATAAGATAATTTTGCTTGATAGGCTTGCTGCTTCTCGATTATACCGGAAAGAAAAATATTCTCATTTGCAACTATTGGATCGGAGAGTAAGGGTATTCCCACCTGTCCTTCACCATGACGTTCTTGATTATAACTCAGAGAAAGATTTAATCTATCTGATAGGTGATGAGTCAGTTCTAAATAAAGTTGGTCAACATCAGGTCCTAAGGAATGTCCAATATATTCCCCCTGATAGAGATAATCTTGCCAGCTATGTCTGGGGAAGTAAACATAGTTATTTATGTGGGTGTATTCAATTCGGAAGTCGGTATTACCACTACCGAGGGGGTCGGCAAAATAAGCACCAGCAAGGTAAGCCGTGCGATTAGGGAAAGGATTATTCCAGGGGGTAAAGATGAAATCATCAGCCATCCACTCACCATACAACTTAACCCCTTGCTCAAAATTGATTTCCATATCCAAGCCTACATTACAATTAACCTCTTGCGGCTCAAACATACTTGCTATCCACCAAGTAGCATAATAAGGAGGAACAAAAGGAATGGGATTATAGAATAAGATGCTGGAATCTTCAGATATTATAGTTGTCTCAGATACCCCCAGGGTAAGAGTGGGAACCGGCTTAATTTCTACCCTCTGGCCTAAAAAATATCTATTTTGCTCATCTAAAGAGTCAAGCAAAGAGAAAATTTTGGTAAAATTAGCTTTGCCAAAATTTCCACCGAAATCATTCAGGTCAATAGTGCCAGAATATTTAAGCATATCAAAAGCAGGAGAATTATCTGAAAGCATTAGGGACCCTTGATAACCAGGACCCCATCTCATATAGTCTCTGCCCACCAGCAAATAAAAGTCAGAAATTCCTATATTATCTGGTAAGAAAGAAATATTATCAGAAATAGCAATTTTGAAGGAAGGTAAGTTTAAATTGATATAGGCCTGTTTTATTTGTGCTTGAAAGGGAATACCCATTTCTTGGGTATTTGAAACCCAATTAAAATCAGTGCGAGCAAGAGCATCAAGATAGAAAGCACTATTTTCGGAAATAATAGTAGAAAATTTGACTCCTAACTCAGAAAGTAAGTTCATTTTCTGTAAATCTTCAATGTTTTTATCTTGTTTAAACATATCTACCTTCTGAATAAAATAAGGGGCTATTTTAAAAGTCGACTTGTGACTAAGGTTATCTAAATCAAGGGCTGACAATTCTGTCTGAAATTCCTTTACTAATTTATCCATCAGTAACAAATCTGCTTCTTTAAACTCTACCTTTCCTTTTTGCAAATTGGATAATGCTGTATCTATAAGAGAAGCAATCTCAAATCTGGTTAAAGGTGAGGTGTTGAGAACAATACTATTGCCTTCAAATGCTTGAAGGGTTTCGAAGCGAGAAATTGCCGGATAGACCCAGCTATCCAGGGGAACATTGATTGAGGGGTTGGCTAAGGATATTTTTATGGGAACAATAAAAAAGACGATAACTGCAATTAAAATTAATATAATCTTAAAAGGGCAAGGTTTAAAAATAAATTTTTTATTGCATTTCTTCAAAATATTATATTCCTTCTTTAGATGGGGCCATTATTCACTATTTACCCTATTTGCCACATTAGTTACATATTCGACATAATCATAGGTAATCATAGGGGTCAAATCTTTACTATTGACAAATTACCTTTGATTCTTTCGACCAAATCCCTTAAGCTATTATTATTTAGCATTTTCTCTCTCAATCTTTTTCTCCCCACACTAACAGTGCTATAATCTAATCCCATAAGCTCCCCGATTTCACAGCCTTTTAATCCAGCATAACAATATAACATTTCCATCAATATTTGCCGGTTAGTACCTTTGTGGCTTTTTATGTAGTCAAGGTCTTTGCCAATCTCTCTACATACTATTTCAATTACCTTATCTTTTGAACAATAGCTATGAATTTTTCTTAGGGAAGGAATTTCTTTTTCATTTTTCTTTAAATATTTCTCTTTGATTTCTTTTATAAAATTATCATCCCCTA
>JAHIPN010000456.1 GCA_018894595.1 bacterium | reverse complement strand
GTCGTTAGTATTTGGTATTTAGTATTTAGTGAGGAAAAGATAAAGAGAGAAGTTTCAGGTTACGAGTTTCAGGATATAAATATGGTTTTTAGTAGAGGAAAATCAGTTTACGGTTTACAGTGAATTCCCCCTCACCCTGACCCTCTCTCTCCGAGGAGAGAGGAGGATAAGAAATAGACAGGCGAGATGCCTGTCCTACGGTATAGGAAAAAGGGTAGAGAAAAAAATGGGAATGAAAGAATATAATAAATTTAGCGGCAAGAAGATATTACTTATTTTGGTAATAGTTCTTGCTTTTTTAATTGCGGTAAGAATATTTGTTATACCACAATTAGGGCAATGGTTGGTAGTTGAGGATGAATTGCAGGAAAGTGATATGATTGTAGTTCTCATGGGAAGTGTGTATGATAGAATTATTTAATTGACCAATTTACCAATCTACCAATTGACCAATTAAGATGAGGGTTGCAAGATGCAAAAAACAGTATCAAGTATCAAGTATTGAGTATCGAGTGAGGAAAAGATAAAGAGATAAAGAAGGTTGCAAGTTGAGATTGCTTCGTTGCTTTACTTGCAATGACATTTTAATTCCTTTTAAAGAGATATTATTTTTTGTTAGTTTATGATATTATATAAATGAAAATATAGTTAGAATAGTCTAAAACCTTTTAGAGAATAAATTGGAAATTGATATTGAATTGATATTGAAAAGATAAAAAAGGAGGGCGAAATGCAGACAGAAGTTTTTAGTAAAGAGCAGTATAAAGAATTTACTAGGGAGCTTATTAAAAATTTTGATAAGCGAAAAATAGTTCCCTTAAATACTCTAAAGAACGATCATTATATTTTAGAAAAACCTATATATATAACAATTGAAATAGAAAATGGATTAGCTGTTGCCTCTCTTGATGATATAGAAGCCTTTGGTTATGCAGATACAGAGTATGAAGCAATTAATCAACTAAATGAGGAAATTATTAATCTCTATAATGATTTAAAAGACGATAGGGAGAATCTAGGTCATCTTCCAAAAAAATGGTTAACATTTTTAGAGGAAGTTATTAAAAAGAAATGAAGAAAAGAGAGATAGAGAAAATTTTCAGAAAATTAGATTTAAAGGTTCGAACTACTGGACATAATTATGGGTGGCTATTAGTAGATGGAAAAAAGATATTAAGAGTTCACTATTCCCATGGAAGAGATGTCCCCGATAACATTGCAAACAAAATTAGAGGACAATTAAAACTTTCTATAAAGGATTTTAAAAATTTAATAAAATGTCCGTTAACTTATCAAGATTATATTGCTATTCTTAAGCAGAAGGGGATTATTAGTTAATTATTTATTTTTGAAAAATAGAAAAGGGAAATTTCAACTTTTTTATAATAAGGTCTGAAAATGGGGACAGGCAACTTTTTAAATTAAAAAAGTAGCCTGTCCCTTTTTTGCTTTAACGGGGCGAACCCAACTCTACTTTTATTCCTGAGAGTTCTTTTTGGGCCTCGGAGAAGCACAGAGAATAGTATTCTCTATTTTGCTGATTTAGGGTGGTTATAGTATTGTGTATTTCTTTAGTATTTTCTAATATTTGACGATAACCATCTTTTTGGGCTGTCACGATTTCCTGCATAAATCTATCGATACGAAAAATAAGTAGTATTGATAAGGCAATAGGAAACCCCTGGTTGGCGATGATTTCAGATAATGTTTTGACATCCATTTTATTTTCTCCTTCGTCGAAAATGGTTGCAAGGTGCAAGGTGCGAGATACGAGTTGCAAGATATAAATATGGTTTTTAGTTATTAGTTTTTGGTTTTTAGATGAGATTGTCGCGCTCTAATAAAGTCATAGTGTTCGCAATGAGCTTTATTCAATCTAGAAATAAAAGCTTCTAATGGGGTAGACTTACTTCTGTTTTAATTCCGGTTAGTTCTTTTTGTACTTCTGAAAAGAGTAGGGTACGAAGATAACCTAATACCACATAAAAATATAATTCGAAAAGTTGACAATACACCATAAATAGTGTATATTTTAAACTAAGGAATAATATATGTATGAAGTAGAATTTTACAAGGATAGAAAAGAAAGATGTTTTACAACTGAGTTTTTGAATGAACTTCAAACAAAGATTAGAGCAAAAGTCGTAAAATGGATAGAAAAGCTTGAAAAGGAGGGGCCAAATTTATAAAGAAGCAAAGGAGGTTGATGTAATTATGAAAGGTACAGTAAAGTTTAAAGATTATTTAAAAGAAGAATTAAAAGATCCAGAATTTTACGAAGCTTTTGAGGAAGAAGAGGTTTATGCCTCTTTAGCCATTCAGATAGCTAAGATTAGACAAAAGGAAAAGTTAACTCAAAAAGAATTAGCAAAAAGATTACATACTACTCAGCAAACAATATCCCGATTAGAGGATATTCATAATAAAAGTTATTCTCTACAAACATTGATTAAACTTGCACGTATATTAGATAAACGAGTTAGTGTAGAATTTAGAGATGTAGTGAAAAAATAAAGAACAACCTTTTGGAAAAGATAAAATGGCAAAATATTATCGAAACAAAAGTGCCGGGCGCAAAATTTTCAATTTATAATAATAAAAATAATAGTTGAATAGAACTATAGATTAAGGGTATAATTAAATAGGTTAAGATGAAAGAGATAGAAAAGAGGAGAAATCCCACTATCAAGCGTAGGAGAAAATTATGTTTAGAACAGCGAAGGATTTAACCCCAGAAGAGATAAGAGAATATCAAAAGTTCTTAACAAAGAGAGAAGAAAAGAAAAAAGAATATCTATTACAAAGATATCAAGAGGCATGGTCGGTAGCGAAAGAAGCTGCTAAACTTTTATATAACAAATATCGTGCTAAAAAAATTGTAGTCTTTGGATCTTTAAAAGATCC